>CAZHIV010000347.1:0-10701 GCA_964532675.1 uncultured Planctomycetaceae bacterium | reverse complement strand
CCCCAGTGCGCCACCCGACGTTCTGTCGGATTTCGTCCGGCCGGCGACAATTTCGGACAATCCGCGATTTCGGCCCCTATGCGCGATTGACAATTCGGGTCCGACACCATTTAATCCTCCCCATCGACGCCGTGCAGGCGTCGGCGGCAAACCGGGGAGAGTCCCAAGCCCATGGGAATCTACAACGAGCCGCAACTGGCCGCTGTGAGCGAGCCAGCGCGACGAGCGCCTCGAGTCGGGCCGCGTCGCGCGTAGCAGGCGACTCGATAGGGAGCACCATGGATGAATGGTAGTGCCGACTGCGGCGAGTGCAGTCCTACGGCAACCGATGACGAGCCTCCTGGTCCTTTGGACCTGTCGACTTCCATCCTTTCCCCCGACCCCACCTATGATGCAAAAGGCGAATCGACCGACCCCCCGGTGAGCATCGCCGCCGCTCTTGGCCATTCATTCTCGGCCGTCGCCACCGTCCCCGAACCGGCGCCCCTATCGGCGCATCACGGTTATGCTGCCCTTGCGCCGCTGCCCGACGCGGGTTGCGACGAAGCGGGCGAGGGGCCCGATAGCGCGCTGTCGTTCTTGCGGCAGACAACCAACCCGCGCACGCGCGCCTTTCGCCGCCGCCACTTTCCGAACGCCACCAGTCGCGAGTGGAACGATTGGCGGTGGCAATCGCGGCACCGCATTCGCACGCTGGCCCAGCTCGAGGCCATGTTGAACTTGTCGGTGGAAGAGCGCGAGGCGCTGGTCCAGGGTGGCACGATGCTGCCGGTGGGCATCTCGCCCTACTACATGAGCCTGCTCGATCCGGAAGACCCGTGGCACCCGCTGCGGCGGACCGTCGTCCCGACGCTCCATGAGTTCGTGCGCACCGAAGGCGAGGCCGACGACCCGCTCGG
This sequence comes from uncultured Planctomycetaceae bacterium, assembly GCA_964532675.1. Taxonomy (GTDB): domain Bacteria; phylum Planctomycetota; class Planctomycetia; order Pirellulales; family Lacipirellulaceae; genus JABDGM01. Next base: position 9,802 of record CAZHIV010000347.1, on the reverse strand, counting down.
CGAAGACGGCCACAGCCCGGTGCCGGGGCTGGTGCACCGTTACCCCGATCGCGTGCTGCTGTTGCCGCTCGACTTCTGCTCGACCTATTGCCGCTACTGCACGCGCTCCCGCGTGGTGGGCCACGGCGAGCTGATGCCGCAGGAAAGCCGGCTCATGGCGGCGTTCGATTACTTGCGCCGCAGCAAGGAAGTCCGCGACGTGCTAATCTCCGGCGGCGACGCGCTGGCCCTCGGCGAGGACCGGCTGGAATGGATACTGCGCCATCTGCGCGCGATCCCCCACATCGAGTTTATCCGCATCGGCACCAAGATGCCGGCCGTTCTGCCGCAGCGGATCACCGGCGAGCTGTGCCGCATGCTGCGGCGCTACCATCCGATCTGGATGAGCCTGCACTTTATCCACCCTGCCGAGTGCACGCCGGAGTCGGCGCAGGCCTGCGCGCGGCTGGCCGACGCCGGCATCCCGCTCGGCTCGCAAACCGTGCTGCTCAAAAACGTCAACGACGACGTCGAGACGATCCGGCAGCTCATGCACAAGCTGCTGCTCATGCGGGTGCGCCCCTACTACCTGTACCAGTGCGACCCGATCAGCGGCTCGTCGCACTTCCGCACGCCAGTGGCCAAGGGCCTGGAGATCGTCGAAGGCCTGCGCGGGCATACCACCGGCTATGCCGTGCCGACGTACGTGATCGACGCGCCCGGCGGCGGCGGCAAGATCCCGCTGCAGCCAAACAGCATCGTCGGCCGCGACGGCGATTGGCTCCTGCTGCGAAACTACGAGGGCCGCGAGTATCGGTATCACGATCCCATTTAGGTAAAGGTGAGTAGGTGAGTAAGTGAGTACGTGAGTAAGTAACGAGCGGCACCTACTCACCTACTCACGTACTCACCTACTCACCCACTCACCATGCACATCGGCCTCACCTACGACCTGCGCTCGGAATACCTCGCCGCCGGCTACGGCGAAGAGGAAACCGCCGAATTCGACCAGGCGGGAACCATCGATGCGATCGAGGGCGCCCTGCAGGAGCTGGGCCACGAAACGGACCGCATCGGCCACGCGCGGAACCTCGTCGAGCGGCTGGCCCGCGGCGACCGCTGGGAGCTGGTGTTCAACATCTGCGAAGGCCTTCGCGGCCGCGGCCGCGAGGGCCAGGTGCCCGCCATTCTCGACGTCTACGAGATTCCCTACACGTTCGCCGACCCGGCGGTGATGGCCGTTTGTCTCGACAAAGGGCTCACGAAAACGGTGCTGCGCGCTGCCGCCCTGCCGACGCCCGATTGGCTCGTCGTGCACGAACCCGCCGACACCGACCGTTGCGGCCTGCGTTACCCGCTGATCGCCAAGCCTTTGGCCGAGGGGACGGGCAAAGGAATCGACGCCTCGTCCAAGATTTCCGGCGCCAACGAGCTGCGAACGGCGTGCGAGAAACTCCTGGAGCGATACAAGCAGCCCGTGTTGGTCGAGCGGTTCCTGCCCGGCCGCGAGTTCACCGTCGGCATGCTCGGCACCGGCGACGACGCCCAGGCCGTGGGTACGCTCGAAGTCGTTCTGCAGCCGGGCGCCGAAGCCGACGTTTACTCCTACGTCAACAAGGAGTGGTGCGAAACGTTGGTCCAGTTTCCGCTCGTAAGCTCGGCCGACGAGCCGCACGTTGCCGAGGCCGAGCGGATCGCCCTGGCCGCCTGGCGTGCGATCGGCGGCCGCGATGCGGGCCGAATCGATATGCGTTGCGACGAGGAGGGAACGCCTCAAATCATGGAGATCAATCCACTGGCCGGCCTGCACCCCACGCACTCCGATCTGCCCATGCTGTGGACCGCCCTTGGCCACGAATATGTCGCACTGATCGAGCGAATCGTGGCGTCCGCGAAGGCTCCCGTTTCCGATGGTGGACCGGGGTTTGCGGAACACGCGCGTCGTGCGGCAACCAATCCGCAATCCCGGGTACCCTCGGGGTGCCGAAATCCGCAATGGTAGTGCCCATGCGCGTCGCCTTCCTCTACAACCGAGCGGCGGAAGACCCGGCCCAAATCGCCGACGACGACAGGCCCGAGCACTCGCCGCTCGTCGCCGCCCTCGGGCGACTGGGGCACACGGCAACGCCGATTGCCTGCACGCTCGATTTCGACGCGGTCCGCCGCCAAATCGAGCGAGACAAGCCGGACGTCGCGTTCAATCGCGTCGAATCCCTGGGCGGCAGCGACGGCATGATCGCCGCCGTCGCGCTATTGCTCGACACGATGCGGATTCCATACACGGGCTGTCCCACCGACGCGCTCGTGGCCACGGCCAGCAAACTTGCGGTCAAGCGCCGCCTGCTGCAGGCCGGCCTGCCGACGCCGGAGTGGATCGAGGCAGATTTCGGATTGCGGATTTCGGATTGCGGATTAACAGATCGATTGGACAATCCGCAATCCGAAATCCGAAATCCGCAATTCATCATCAAGTCGGTCTACGAGCACGCTTCGTTCCAGATGGACGATACAAGCGTGGTGGGACCGGCCGAGTCGGGCCGCATTGCCCGGTTGGTCCGCCGGCGAAGCGACGAAACGGGCCGGCCATTCTTCGCCGAGCGGTTTATCGACGGTCGCGAATTCAACCTCTCGCTCGTCGGCGACGAACCGACCGTCCTGCCGCCGGCCGAGATCGATTTCTCCGCCTTCCTGGGCCGCAAGCCCCGGATCGTGGGCCACGGCGCGAAGTGGGACCGCGAGTCGTTCGAATTCCACCACACGCCGCGAAGGTTCGACTTCCCGAACGACGACGGGCCCCTCCTGCGGCGGCTGCGCGAACTGGCGGTCGCCTGCTGGCGGCTGTTCGGGCTCCGCGGTTATGCGCGGGTCGACTTCCGCTGCGACAGCACGGGCCGGCCGTGGATTCTGGAGATCAACGCCAATCCCTGCCTGGCCCCCGCCTCGGGCTTCGCGGCGTCCCTCGAGGAGGCAGGCATCGGGTATGATGAGGGCATTCGGCAAATCCTCGACGCGGCAGTGCGGCACCTGCCGCGGTCGCAAACCCAGGAGTGCGATCCGCTCGCCGTTCGCTGAATTAGCCGCGCCGCCAGCGACGCGGCAATTAGCAGTTTCAAAACCCTCTCCCGGAGGGAGAGGGTGGGTTTTGAAACTGCTACTCGCAAATCGAACCGAACCAACTCGCGACAGACTCAAGCGTGTTTCGCATCCGGCGCATTTACGACGACGTGCTGCCGATCAATCAGGCGGCGATCCGCAGCGTCGCCACCATCTTCCGCGAGCACTTCTCCGCCGCGCCGCAGGACATCGAGCAGCTCGCCGAGCGCTTGCGCAACCCGTTCATGAAGCGGTTCCGCACCGTGCTGTACGTGGCCGAGAAGTCGCGCAACCAGGTCCAGGGCTTCGCCACCGTGCTTCACGACCCGGTGCTCTCGTTTTCCTTTCTCGATTACATTGCGGCGCGGAAGAAGATCACCGGCCGGGGGGTGGGGGCTGCGCTGTACGAGTACGTGCGCGACGAAGCCCGCAGCATGGGCGCGAAAGCCCTGTTCTTCGAGTGCCTGCCCGACGATGCCGTAGGTTGCCCCGACCCCGAGCTGCGGCGGCAGAATGCGGCCCGACTGCGCTTCTACGAGCGCTACGGCGCCCGGCCCTTTATAGACACTGCCTACGAAACGCCGATTCCCGGCTGCGCCACGACTTTGCTGCCCTACCTGGTGTACGACGGTTTGGGCAAGGACAAACCGCCCAAGGCCGAGTTCGTCCGCAAGGTGGTCCGCGCAATTCTGGAGCGAAAGTACAGCCATCTCTGCACGCCGGAGTATATCGAGCGGGTGGCGAGCTCGTTCCGCGACCCGCTCAAGCTGCGCCCGCCGCGATACCTCAAGTCGCCGACTGCCGCCAGACCGTCGCCTCTTACAGTACGCCAGCTTATCGCGATGACCGTCAACGACCGGCACGATATTCATCACGTCCGCGAGCGGGGCTATGTCGAGGCACCCGTGCGGGTGAAGGCCATCCTCGGCCAATTGGAGTCCAGCGGCTTGGTCCACCGAATCCCCGTCAAGGAATACCCGTTGCGGCACATCACGGCCGTCCATGAATCGGAATATGTGCTCTATCTCAAGCGGGCGTGCGAAGGCGTGCCCGCGGGGCAGTCGGTCTATCCGTACGTGTTCCCGGTTCGCAACCACGCGCATCCGCCGAAGGATATCTCGCTGCGCGCCGGCTACTACTGCATCGATACCTTCACCCCGCTGAACGCGAACGCGTTTTTGGCCGCGCGGCGGGCCGTCGATTGCACCCTCACCGCCGCGGAGGAGCTGCTCGCCGGCCGGCGGCTGGCCTATGCCCTGGTCCGTCCGCCCGGCCATCATGCCGAGGGCCGCGCCTTCGGCGGATTCTGCTACTTCAACAACGCCGCCATCGCCGCCCACTACCTGTCTCGTTTCGGCAAGGTGGCCATGCTCGATGTCGACTACCACCACGGCAACGGCCAGCAGGACATCTTCTACGAGCGACCGGACGTGCTCACGATTTCCATTCACGGCAATCCGGATATCGCTTACCCATATTTCACCGGCTTCGCCAACGAGCGCGGCGCGGCGACGGGCATCGGTTACAACCTGAACATCCCGCTCCCGGAGGCACAGAACGGCGCCGACCACCGACGAGCGCTGGAACGGGCGTGCAAGGAGGTGGCGAAGTTTGCGCCGGCCTTTCTGGTCGTGCCGCTGGGGCTCGACCCAGCCAAGGGCGATCCCACCGGGTCGTGGAGCCTCGTCGCCAAGGATTTCGAGGCCAACGGCCTGATGATCGGCCAGCTTCAGCTTCCCACGCTCGTCGTCCAAGAGGGCGGTTACCGAACTCGCACCTTGGGCACAAACGCGAAGCACTTCTTCAATGGGCTGGTGCGCGGTGCATATGGAACAGCTTGACGACATCATCGGGAGCCAAATCGCGCTGCGCGATGCCGTGCGGCCCGGCGACCCTAGCGCCGTGCGGGAGATCGTCGAACGCACCGGCTTCTTCCGGCCCGACGAAGTGGCCATTGCCGGAGAGCTCGTCGATGAGCGATTGGCTCGCGGCGAGGCGTCCGGTTATCGCTTCGTCTTCGCCGATGTGGATGACGTCGTTGTGGGCTACGCCTGTTACGGACCCATCGCCTGCACTACGGCGAGCTACGATCTGTACTGGATAGCGGTCGACCCGCGCTGGCAAGGGCAGGGCGTCGGCCGCCGGCTGATGAACGAAGTTGCGTCGCGCGTGGCGGCCGCCGGCGGAGCGCGCATCTACATCGATACATCCGGCCGGCCCCAATATGTGCCCACCCGCGCATTTTACGAGCGCCATGGCTTCCACTGCGAGGCACGGCTGACCGACTTCTACGCCGCCGGCGACGACCGGCTTATTTACGCCAAAGTCCTGGATCGGCAGCGAACCCGGCCGTGACTGCAATAGCGGCCGCCGTGCTTCGCTGCCGCCGCCACGAGGGCCGGCCGCGATTTATCCAGGTTTTTACGGCCAAATCCTTGACTCGCCACCGCTCTCGTCGGTAGGCTGGATGCCGCTGTTGGGGCGCGTGGTGGATGAGAGGAGTTCAAGTCAAGGGGCCCAAAACATCCATAGGGCGCTCGCTTTTCTGACTGCCGCCGGTCGGCTGCATGCGGATAGGGTACCCCGGAAATGGCGCGTCTCTCACGAGTGCGGCAAATTAGCTTCGGCATTTCGCCAAACGAGGCGTTGTTTTCGCGGCGAGGCTTTCTGCCGGGCGCGCCCGCCGTGCAAAACCACCTGGAGACCGCGGGAAAGGCGTTTATCGATGGCTATAATTGCGCCCTTGCCGAGCCGCAAACGGAACAACTGGTCCAGCTGCTCAATCAATTTGATGCCATGTACCGCGGCTTCGCTTTCGAAGGCGCGGCCATGGCCCTGGCGCTATTGGATCTCGTCACGCCTTGGAACCGGCGCCGGTTCCAACAGTTGATTGACAGCCCGCATGGCGACGCCCATTTGTATTTGCTGTACGTCGGCGCCGGCTGGGGTGTTGCCCGCATCCCGTGGGCCCGCCGCGATTACGAACGCACCATCCAGCGCTATGATCCGTTGTACCGCTGGCTGGCGCTGGATGGTTTCGGCTTTCACCAGGGATTCTTTTACGCCCGTAAGTACGTCGACGAGCAGGCCGTGTGGCCGCGCCTGTCGACGCACGCCGCGCGGGTCTTCGACCAGGGGCTCGGCCGCAGCATGTGGTTTTCGCACGGCGGCGATCCGGTCCGCCTCGCGACGACCATTGCGGCGTTCCCGACCAGCCGCCGTGCCGACCTGTGGAGTGGCGTCGGGCTGGGCGCATCTTATGCGGGTGGAGTCGAACACAATTCGTTGGACGAGCTGCGCGATCGGGCGGGCGGCTACGGCACCCATCTTGCCCAGGGAGCCGCCTTTGCCGCCAAGGCCCGTCTACGCGCCGGTAACCTGGTCCCGCACACGGAGATGGCATGCGAAGTGTTTTGCCGTCTGTCGGCTGCGGAGGCCGCCGCCGTCACCGACGATTGTCTGAACGATCTGCCCGCGGATGGTGAGGAGCCCGCCTACCAGGTTTGGCGAATCAGGATTCACGAGCGGTTGGCGGGCGGCATGGAAACGGCAAGCCGTGCGCGTCACGCCGAGCAAGCACCCGTCCCGCCATGAGATGCCGAACAAAGCCCCGCATTAAGCGGGAACCTAAAGATTTCTGATGTTTTTGCTTGGCAGAGCCGGCCCGCAGGATGACAATGGCTCGTAGGCCCAAGGTCAGCGAGTTCGACCGCCTTTGGCTCCTACGAGCTTGAACGGCGCGCGGTCCAATTTTCCATCAGCTTTTCTTCCGCACGGCTAATGATGAACGACCCAATCGCGATCGTTGGCGCCGCTTGCCAATATCCCGACGCGAGCAGCCCCGCGGAGCTGTGGGAGAACATCCTGTCCGGCCGGCGGGCGTTTCGCCGGCTTCCCGATTGCCGCCTGCGACTGGACGACTACCTCGGCCCGGCCGACGATCCGAACCGTCCCGACACGACGTACGCCGCCAAGGCCGCGCTCATCACCAACTACGAGTTCGACCGCGCCCGCTTCCGCGTGGTGGGATCCACGTTTCGCTCGGCCGACATGGCCCACTGGCTGGCGCTCGACGTCGCGTCGCGGGCCCTGGCCGACGCCGGCTTCCCGGACGGCGAAGGCCTGCCCAAAGAGCAGGTCGGCGTGCTGATCGGCAACTCGCTAACCGGCGAGTTTTCCCGCGCCGGCGTGATGCGGCTTCGCTGGCCGTACGTCAGGCGTACCGTAGATGCCGCGCTTGCGGAGCGGGATTGGTCGCCGGAAGACCGCGCCGCATTTCTCTCCGTGCTCGAAGCCCAGTACAAAGCCCCCTTCGCGCCGCCGGGCGACGAAACGCTGGCCGGTGGACTTTCCAATACCATCGCCGGGCGCATCTCGAATTACTTCGACCTCCGAGGCGGCGGGTATACGGTCGACGGCGCGTGTGCCTCCTCGCTGCTGGCCGTCGCCAACGCGTGCAGCAGCCTGACGGCCGGCGACATCGACATCGCGCTGGCCGGCGGCGTCGATCTGAGCCTCGACCCGTTCGAGCTGGTCGGTTTTGCCCGCGTTGGCGCGCTGGCCAAGGGCGAGATGCGCGTTTACGACGCTCGCAGCGCCGGCTTCTTGCCCGGCGAGGGCTGCGGCATCGTCGTGCTCATGCGCTACAACGATGCCCTCGCGCAGGGCCGCCGCATCTACGCGCTGGTGCGCGGTTGGGGAATTTCGTCCGACGGCAGCGGCGGCATCACGCGGCCCGAAGTCAAGGGGCAGAAACTCGCGCTTCAGCGCGCCTATCGTCGCGCCGGTTTCGGCGCCGACACGGTTGGCTACTTCGAAGGCCACGGCACCGGCACCACGCTCGGCGACGCCACCGAGCTCGAGACGATCGAGGCCGTGCGCCACGAGGCAACATCCGCCGGCCGTGAATCGCGTGCCGCCATCGGCTCGATCAAGGCCCAGATCGGCCACACCAAGGCGGCCGCCGGCATTGCCGGTTTGCTGAAAGCCGCGTTCGCACTGCACCACGAGATGCTGCCGCCCAGCATCGGGTGGGACCAGCCTCATCCACTGCTTACCGGCGCAGAGGCCTCGCTCAAGTTGTTGCGCCGCGCCCGGCCCTGGCCGGCCGAGTTGCCCCGCCGCGCCGCCGTCAGCGCGATGGGCTTCGGCGGCATCAATGCGCACGTCGTATTGGAAGCGGCCGAGCCCGGCTGCCACCGCGCCGCCGGCCCGCACGTCGAACGGCTAACCTCCTCGATCCAGGATGGCGAGCTGTTCCTGTTCGCCGGTGACGATGCGGGCGCGCTCGAGCGGCAAGTGCGTCGCGTCGCGTCCTATGCGGCCCGGCTTTCCTACGCGGAGCTCTCCGACCTGGCCGCCGAGCTCGAGCGGTCGCTTTCGAGCGGGACCATACGTGCCGCCGTCGTCGCCTCGCGGCCCGACGACTTGCAGCAATCGCTCGACGCGCTGCTGGAGTGGCTTGCCAGTGGCGCCGACATGCGGCTGGCGGTGGATCGCGGCGTGTTTCTTGCAACGGCCGACGCGCCGCCTTCCGTCGGCTACCTGTTCCCCGGCCAGGGCACGGCGGCCAGCCTCCGCGGCGGCGCGTGGGCCAACCGCTTCCCCTTCATCCGAATGCGGTACGAGCAGGCAAACCTGCCGGTGGCCGCCGATGCCGTCGCCACCGAGGTCGCCCATCCGGCCATCATCACGGCGTCGCTCGCCGGATTGGATGCACTGCAACACTTCGGCATCGAGGCGGCCGTCGGCATCGGCCACAGCCTGGGCGAGTTGGCCGCCTACCATTGGGCCGGCGTGTTCGACGAGCCGGCGCTGATGCGAGTTGCCGTGGCCCGTGGTCGTGCGATCGCCGAACAGGGCCAGCCCGGCGGCGCGATGGCCGGCATCGCCGCGCCGGCCGACGTCGTCGCGCGACTGATTGCCGAGTCGCCGGTCGTCATCTCCGGCCTCAACGCGCCCACGCAAACCATCGTCTCGGGCCCGGCCGCTGCCGTTGAGGAAGTGGTCGCCCGGGCTCATGCCGGCGGACTGCAGGCGGTGAGACTTTCCGTCTCGCATGCCTTCCATTCGCCGCTGGTGGCCGGGGCCGTGGATGCGCTCTCGCCGGCGCTTCAGCGCGAGGAGTTCCGCCCGCCGAACCGGCTTACTGCGTCGACGATCACCGGCGGTTTCCTCGACGGCGGCGAAGACCTCCGAGAACTCCTGCGGCGCCAATTAACGTCGCCCGTCCGGCTCATCGACGCGGTCCAAGCAGCCGAGATGAAGGTCGACCTGTGGATTGAAGTCGGCCCTGGCCACGTGCTGGGCGGCATCCTGGGCAAATGGGCCAACGCCCCGGTCGTCTCGCTCGATGCCGGCGGCGACTCACTCAACGGCCTTTTGCGAAGCATCGCCGCCGCGTTTGTTCTCGGCGCACCGATTCGCACCAGCTCGCTGTTCGAAGATCGATTTACCCGGCCGTTCGACCTGGATTGGAACCCAACCTTCTTCGTCAATCCCTGCGAACTGGCCCCGCTCCCGGATGCCGAGCTCAAGTTCGGTCACCATGTCGCGAGAGACCTCGCCGCCGATGAGCCTTCTGTCCCCCAGCCCCTAGCCTCCAGCTCCCAGTCCCCCCTCGACGTCGTCCGCCAGCTCGTCGCCGACCGGGCCGAGCTGCCGCTGGCGGCCGTGCAAGCCAGCGATCAACTGCTGCAAGACTTGCATTTCAGCTCGATTGCCGTCGGCG
>CAZHIV010000346.1:0-6368 GCA_964532675.1 uncultured Planctomycetaceae bacterium | reverse complement strand
GCGGCCGGCACGCTCGATGAAGTCCTTGGTGAACCGGCTGGCTTCGGGTCCCCAGGCTTCGATCGGCCGGTTCTCGGCGACCGTTTCGGGCGTATTGATGCCTTGCAGCCGCAGCCGCGCGCCCGAAGCGAGCACGAGCGTATCGCCGTCGACCACGCGGCGCACTTCGTGGACACCCTCCTCGAGCAGCTCGGGCCCCGCTGCAACGTTCTGGATCGCGAGCAGACGCCACAGCACCACGACGAGGCACGCGAGCCAGACCACAGCGGCTCGATGGTCGCGCCAATAGGGGCGTGGCGGCCGAGGCATGGAATTCACCTACACCTCGTTCCCACGCTCTGCGTGGGAAACGCAATGCCCGGCCGCTCCCGCGGCGCCGCGCGTTCGCGACCGCGACGCACAGCGTCGCCATACGCGCTGGCGCGCGGAGCGTGGGAACGAGATTACTATCGCTTGCTGAAATCGAATTGGGGCGCCGCGCGGCGGCCTAGCGGCTCCTTCAGGAACCGCCGGCAACAGGCGCCGCACAAGTCGAACCGGCGGGTTTGATACGTGTCGTTCTCCGGCAATTCGCCGTCGGCTTCGAACTCGTCAATACGCTCTAGAATCTCGTGAATATCGTCGAGATGTTCGCGGTCGTTGTCGATGGCGCCGCTGGCTTCGCATGGCGCGGGGTACACTTCCATGCGCACCACGTAGCTGATGTCGTGATTCGGATCGAGGTCACACTTGCATACGTCGCAACTGTAGTGAATCATCTTGCAAACAATCCTTTCTTGATTCGCGCCGATCGAGATTGAACGGCAGCGTGCGTAAGATTCATCGTAGTGATAATCGACCGCGCCGAGCAAGCGCAGACTGCAACATTTTGAGATTGTTTTTTTGCAGGTGACAGCCGCGCGACCAGTCTCAACAGGGCGCTTCGGGAGCCAACATCCGATCGACTAGAGCGGGTCGCTCTGACATGTGGCGGACAGTCCCACAGTTTTCGCGTTGAATTCGACGGAACGACGGCTACGCATTGAGAGCCTATCCCAGAACCGTTGGGGACTGGCTCATTTTGCGGAGTCTTCGGAGCAAAATGTGCCTGTCCCCCTTCTCCGCCTAATGTGGTATGCGAGTTGCTAAAGCAGCGACCGCTTGACAGCGTCGAGATGCGCCGCCCCGAAATAGCTCCACGCGGAGCGGCGTGCCGGTTCGGCATTCCTAGAGTCCAGCATTCTTCACCTCGAATTTCACATGACCGGCGGCTGCCCTATGGGACGCCGCTGCCGCTTCTCCTACCGCAGAACGTGGCTTCTGCGAATCTCCCCTCGCACGAAAATGCCATCTGGTACGGCGTTTTTTCCGTGGTTAAAATAGATACAGTTCACCACGGCGGGCGACTGACCCAGGGCCAGTCCCCCCGGGCCGCGACCCGAAGCAACCGGTGGTATAGAAACGCTTTATGACTACGGTATCCAGCGCAGCTTTGAGCTCTAGTGTGTTATTGCTCAATCGTCAGTATGTTGCCATCCACGTGGTGGATGTTCGTCGCGCGCTGGTGCTGCTTTTCCGCGAATTGGCCGAGGTGATCCACATCGAAGGTGATCAGTGGGCCAATTACGATTTCGAATCGTGGCGGGAGATCAGCGAGCTGCAGTGCGAGTACAAGGAGCCGCACCAGGACTGGATTCGCAGCGTCCACTTCGAGATCCAGGTACCACGGGTGCTGCGGCTGCTGCACTACGACCGGGTTCCGAAGCAGCGGGTGCGGCTGAATCGTCGCAACATCTTCGCCCGGGACAGCAACCACTGCCAGTATTGCGGCAAGCGTTTCGCAACCAGCGAGTTGAGCCTCGACCACGTCGTGCCCACCTGCCGCGGCGGCGACACCAGCTGGGAGAATCTCGTTTGCGCGTGCGTGCGGTGCAACGTCCGCAAAGGTGGCCGCACGCCCCAAGAGGCCGGCATCAAGCTCATTAAGACGCCCGCCCGGCCCAAGCGCAGCCCGCTGCTGACGATCAAGCTCGGCAACCCCAAGTACGCCAGTTGGAAGACCTTCCTCGACAACGCCTACTGGTCGGTGGATTTGAAATGAGAGTCCGTGGTCCGTTGTCAGTTGTCCGTGGCATGAATGCAACGGACAACGGACTGTGGACAACGGGACGATTCTAACTCTCTGCCAGCGGTTCTTTCTTTTCCGTGATGACGGGGCACTGCGGCGCCATCTCGGCGTTGAGCTCGATGAACGGCTTCCACTCTTCGGGCACGTTGTCCTCATGGAAGATGGCTTCCACCGGGCCTTCAGGCACGCAGGCTTCGCAGTCGATGCATTCGTCGGCATGGATGTAGAGAATTTGCTCGCCTTCGTAGAAGCATTCGACCGGGCAAACGACTACGCAATCGGTGTATTTGCAGCCAAAGCACGGTTCGCAAACGACGTGCGTCATGAATCGCAATCTCCTAAAGAAAACCTTAATGGCCTAATAGCACGACACGGATGGCGACGATGCGTTCGCAAGCACATTCGGCCGCGACCCTCCCCACCGCCAGGAAGGACAAATCATTACACGCAAAGCACTTGGACGCGGTCGGAGCCGCATTCCCGGCAATCCTATCTGCTGGCCGCTTCGAGTGTCAAGCGCTGAAAACGCCCTGCCTCGCCCCTTCGCTAGACTCCGATTCAGCGCCTCCAACGCCGGCTTGCCGCGGGGGCGCGCTCGTCTTGCTCCGCCCGAAATTCCTACCTAAAATAAGTAGGTACGGATATGGCTCGCAATCTGCGGGTCAGATGCGCCTGCGAGCTGATAGGTGGTCTGTTCGGCCGCTTCGGCTCGGTACGGCTGCGAGGCGCACGATTGCTCGTCTCGTGTGCCCCATCCCCGATGAGGTGTTGCCCCGTGGCACTATCGGAACTCGATCGCGACCTGCTCGATTATTGCTTGAAGGGCGAAGCGCTCGGCTGGCAGAAGTTCGTCGATCGGTTCATGGGCCTGGTGATCCACGTCATCAATCACACGGCCCAGTGCCGCTCGACCAACCTTTCGGCCGCCGATCGCGAGGACTTGGCGGCCGAGGTCTTTCTGGCCATCGTGGATAACGACATGGCCGTGTTGCGCCACTTCCGCGGCAAGAGCTCGCTGGCTACGTATCTGACGGTGATTGCCCGGCGGGTCGTCGTGCGCAAGCTGGTCGAAGGCCGGTCCGCCGTGCCGCTGGGGGACCTGGTGGCCCAGGCCGAAGCCGAGGAAGACGAGCACGAGCAGCGGATCGACGACCGTGAGGAAGTCGGCCGGTTGCTGGGCGAGCTGCAGGGCTCCGAGGCCGATGTCGTGCGCATGTATCACCTGGAGGGCAAGACGTACCAGGAGATCAGCCGCAGCGTCGGCATGCCTGAGAACAGCGTCGGCCCCATGCTCAGCCGGGCCCGCGCCAAGCTCCGCCGCCGCGCCGGCGTCGACCCCGCCACTACGTAGGCCGCGCCGTCATGCCGCCGGAATAATCGGCGCTACCGGCAAACTTTCTGTCACGCCACGGGTCCTCGCCGCCGCGCCCCGCTTCGATCTCATCCCGCCCGTCGAGACTGGTCGAATCAATGATATGTGCAGTGTCAAAACCGGGGCTAGCGCCCCGCGGCTGATCTGATCAGTCGGCGGGTACCCGTCGGGTGGCTAGCGTCGGTTCGTTTCCTTGGAGACTGCTTCTAGCGAATGCAGGCCCAAAACCTCGTGTTGAACGATCGGAGACGCAAACGCCATGATCGACCGGCTGAAAATCAGTTTCTTCGCGGCGCTGGTCGGATTGAGCATGAGCGCTCTCGCTCCGCTTTCTGCACAAGAATTCGACGACTCGGCGCCGTACGACGAAGGCCGCGACGAGAGTCTTTACTACTCACAGCCGACCTACCGGCCGAATACGCGGGCCATCATCCACCAGAAGGCCCAAACCCGCGCCCTTCAGCGGCAGGCCCGATTGGCCTCGCTGAGCTGGAACAGCATGTCGACCGGCCGCCCCACCTCGGCCTCGACGCCTTTCACGTCCCATGGCAGCCCGCTCTGGCAGACCCCCCGGCCCCGGCCCTTCGCCTGGTATTCGACCGCCTGGCCGGCGTACGTTTACTACGCACGCTAAGCCGATTGGCCGAGCCTGATGTCGAAATCTAGCTGCTTTTCGCCCGCGCATTTGGCCCCGTTTGACTGCGCCCCTCGGCATTGTAGAATTGAGATTAGGACGAATGGGCATCGGTCCCTGTCCGCGCTCGGCAATTTTCCCCGACGAGAAGTGCATGGGAATCAGCTTCTTGCAGATCATGATGTTCTTGGCCGTGGTGCTGCTGCTGTTCGGTGCCACCCGGCTGCCGGCCCTCGCGCGGTCCTTGGGGCAGAGCATTACCGAGTTCAAAAAGGGCATGAAAGAGTTAGAGGATCATTCGTCGGATAAGCCGGAGCACTAAAACAGTCGGGACCGTCCTGGCAGCCGGATGGTCGCGCGATTATCGGTTCGCGCATGAATTCGGATGGCAACAATGGCAATTCAATCGAGCTTATTCGCGTTCATGGGCATTGGCCCGCCGGAAATGCTTATCTTCGGCATCATCGCCGTGCTGCTGTTCGGTAGCCGGCTTCCCTCGGTTGCCCGCTCCCTGGGCAAAAGCATCGTCGAATTCAAGAAGGGCATGACCGACCTGCAGGACGAAGTCCGGACGAGCATCCATTCCGAACCGAAAGCCCGCGTCGGCTATCGCGACGATAGCGAACCCACTGCGCCCAAGTTCGAGCCGCCCGAGTCAGCGGCGGCCGGGGAGAACCGCGGCACGAGCGTGGAAGAACCGGAGCAAGTCGCGAATTAGCCGCGGTCTCTTCAGCACGCCGGTAGCGGCCGCCCTCTGCATCCGTTTCCCCTTGCCTCGTCTCAGTTGACAACCATTCGCCGGCCCCACTACGCTGTTTGAATCGGGGCGACTAGCTCAGTTGGTTAGAGCGCTGTGTTCACACCGCAGAGGTCACTGGTTCGAGTCCAGTGTCGCCCACTACTGGTAACTTCTTGCGAGGTACCAAGTTCTGAGCTTACGGCGATTGGGTCTCGTGCCGATTACCGTTGTCGGTGATACCTTTTGTGATACCTTTTGGATCGCGAATGGTACAGGAGAGTCAGTCGCGGACGCTTCCACCTGTGAGCGTGTAAGGGGCCTCTCCTGCGTACGCGGACCACGGCTCGTTCCTGCGGCCCTACCCGGTCGGTCCCTGGCTTTTCGCCTTTGTATGCGGCCTTTGGAGGCCCCAGTAGCTAATCGTCCACATAAGAAGCTGCTAGGCGTTCTCTGCGGATGAGTGTGGCGTCCTGCAGCCGATCGAGCTCCCGCGCAACTTCACCCCCGCCATCCAACGCCCATTCACTCTTCCGCCGCGACGTGCACGAGCCCTAGAAGGTTGAAACGGCAACTTACGTAGGGGTTTGGCCTATCGAACGTCAGAAGTCACCGTGGTATGCGACTGAGCGGTCGGAAGCTGGCCGGCCTGGCAGGTCGTCGAAGATCCACGCCCGTCTCTCTCACCCGGAGGAGAGGGATTTAAAACACCAACGTTGGTGTTTTTCAGGGAGGACGACTTCCTGCCCTCGGGCGGATCGGGCCAAAAACCACGAATCTGCTGTCCTTCGGTATCTCAACCAGATGGAGGTACTGCTATTCTCGGGCAAATAGCAGCCAAACTCGGTACGCTGCCGGCCAATGATGATGGAGCCGTGGCGACCGGAGTCACATCGAGGTCGCACCCCTGCCCTGCCCTGCTTGATTTGCGACCGAATAGTGAGGACTGCCGCTGTCATCCAGCCCTTCAAGAGCAACTAAAAACTCGAGAACTACCCCGGTCAAGGAGAGATCTGTGGCAAAGTCAAACTTGCAGCAATCGATCCGTCGCTTCTATGCCCAGGGCAAAGATCGACAAAAGGGGACTGCACCGCGCGTATGGAGGCTTGCCGCCGTAAGTCTCCAACGAAAACTAGCCAGCGAAAATGATTCCGCGTCAACCATCGGCAGCGTCGCGGCGGAACCAAATGAAAATCGCCGGAGACCAAGAGTAACACTCGGCCTCCGGCGTTCGTTTCAACGCGAAATCCGCTACAGCAGGTTGACAACGCGGTCGGCCAAGCCCTTTTCGCCGAGCACAACGCTGAGCTTGCCGCTCGTGGCGACCTTTTCCAGGACTTCCAATTCGCGGAGTCGCATCAGCGTCGGGTTGTCGGCCAGAACCTTGGCCGTGTTGGCCTGGCTGCGCATGGCGGCCGTCTCCTCGCGGCGGACGATGAGGTTGGCCTCGGCCGCCTTCTTGGCTTCCGTGACCTTGTTCATCAGGTCCTTCATTTCGCCCGGCAGGATGATGTCGCGC
>CAZHIV010000345.1:0-3300 GCA_964532675.1 uncultured Planctomycetaceae bacterium | reverse complement strand
AAGAAACCAACTATGACGAACAGGAGGAAGCAGAGGCAGCAGAGGTTTTATGCAATATACTCTGCTTCCTCTGCTACCTCCTGTAAATACTGAATAGCAAATAGTAGACGTTCGTTGGAGACGTGCCACCCGACCGCGTATTCCAGTCTATCTTATCACATCGTCGAGTATATCAAAAACATAATCCGATCTTTCACGCGGTTAGGGTCAACGTTTGAATTGATCTTCTTGGCTTGACCGATCAATGCTCCTATCGCCTGAACCTTTCCAGACTTGATGTCTGCAACTATTTTTGGATTGGAATCTACCAGAGTTTGGCAAATCGAATTCAGCGTGTCGTCGTCGACTTCTACAATGTCAGCCAACTTCAATGCTTCAGTCACGTTATCACATTTCGTTTTAATCAATACGGAATAGACTGAAGCACCTTGTGAGCCTGATAATTCTCCTCGCGCGATTCTTGCGATCAAGTCTCCAAGTGTTGCGGGAGAAATTGGAAAAGTTTTGATCGTCCATTCTGGATGCTCGTTTAGTGTGCGTTGCACGTCTTGTGTGACCCAATTTACGGTACGAATCGCGTCTTGTGAGATCGCATATGCACCGGAAAAGTATTCCACCATACCTTGCCCTTGATTAACTAATACGTCTGCGCTATATGCAGAGATCCCTAATTCCGCCTCCAAACGCTCTCGCAGCGCCGCCGGCAGCTCGCCCAGCGACGCGCGGACCTCCGCCACTTCCCCCTCGCTGACGGTCACCGGAACCAGGTCGGGGTCGGGGAAGTAGCGGTAGTCGCTCGATTCCTCCTTGCTGCGCTGGCCGCGGGTGACGCCCGCCGCATCGTCCCAGCCGCGGGTTTGCTTCGGCACGTCGCCGAGCCGCTCGTGCTTTTCCTGCCATACGCGCCACTGCCGCTGGGCCTCGTAGTCGAGCGCCCGTTCCACGGCGCGGAAGCTGTTCATGTTCTTGATTTCGACGATCGGCGTAGCGACTGAACCGTCCGGCGTTTCGATGTGCAGATTCACGTTCGCATCCACCCGCAGGCTGCCCTCCTGCATGTTGCAATCGGAGACGCCGAGGTAGGTGAGCAGCAGCCGCAGCTCGGTGAGAAACGCCTTGGCCTCGGCCGAGCTGCGCAGGTCCGGCTCGGTGACGATCTCCAACAGCGGCGTGCCCGTGCGATTCAGGTCGACGAGGCTGTCGGCCTTGCCGGCCAGCTCGTCGTGCAGCATCTTGCCGGCGTCCTCCTCCAGGTGGGCCCGGCGAATGCGCACGCGCCGCGGCTCGAACGCCCCCTTCGCGTCGCTGATGTCGAGATGCCCGTCGTGCGACATCGGCAGGTCGTACTGGCTGATCTGGTAGTTCTTCGGCAGGTCGGGATAGTAGTACTGCTTGCGGTCCCACTTGGTGAAGGCCGGAATCCGGCAGTTCAAGGCCAGCGCCGTCTTGAGCGCAAGCCGCACCGACTCGCGGTTCATCACCGGCAGCGTGCCCGGCATGCCGATGCAGATCGGGCAGGTCTGCGTATTCGGCTCCGCGCCAAACTTTGTACTACAACGGCAGAACAGCTTGCTCGCCGTGGCCAACTGCACGTGCACCTCCAGGCCGATGATTGTCTGGTATTGTTCGCTCATCCGTCGGATTACTTCACCACAGAGTGCACAGAGGACACAGAGTTGAATGGAAGCGTTCTAGTTGACCAAACGCGTGATTCCGTTCTTGAGCAGCTCCACATTGAAGTTGATCAGCAGACCAACTTTCTTGCCGCTGAGTTTTAGGTAGCTTAGTAGCTGAGCCTTGTGGATGGCTGCGATTTGATCGACCGATTTCAGTTCCACGATCACTGACTCCGCCACTAGCAGATCGATTCGATAGCCAACTTCCACAAGCACCTCTTCATATCGCACGGGTAACGGTACTTGGCTTCGAACGATCAAGCCGCGCTTTCTCAACTCATAGGCCAAACACGCTTCGTACGCCGATTCGAGCAGTCCAGGGCCGAGAGCGCTGTGGATCTTGATTGCTCCATCGACTACTTGTCCAGTGATGTCATTCAATTCCATATTTCAACCCATGAGTCGCAATTTGCACACCTCTGTGTCCTCTGTGGTGAATTCAAAGCGCTGCTCGCTGCGTGTGCCAATCGGTTGCTTGTTCGTACATTCGCGCGCCGCGCAGCAGTCGCTCTTCTTCCAGCGCCGGGGCCTGCAGTTGGAGGCCGATCGGTAAGCGGGCGGACGACCGGCCGCAGGGAAGGCACAGGCCGGGGATGCCCGCCAGGTTCGCGCTCACGGTGTACAAGTCGACGAGGTACATGGCCAGCGGGTCGCCGGCCATCTCGCCCAGCTTGAACGCCGGCGCGGCGGTGATCGGCCCCGCGATAAGGTCGACCGTCGCGAACGCCTCATCGAAATCCTGCCGGATCAACCGGCGGACCTTGAGCGCTTTCAAGTAGTAGGCGTCGTAGTAACCCGCGCTCAGCGCGTAGGTGCCGAGCATGATCCGCCGCTTCACCTCGGGCCCGAATCCCTCGGCCCGCGTGCGGCGATACATTCGCACGAGCGCCGTGTCGAGCCGATCCAAGCCGACCAGGTCGCCGGCGCTTTCCAGCCGTTTGCGGTCGGCGGCCAGCTCGGCCAGCATCTCCGTTTCGTCCGTGCGATAGCCGAAGTGCACGCCGTCGTAGCGGGCCAGGTTGCTCGACGCCTCGCTGGGGGCGATCACATAGTACGTGGCCACCGCGTACTTGCTGTGCGGCAGCGAAACTTCCCTCAGCGTCGCGCCGAGCGATTGGTACACGTCGAGGGCCGCACGGACGGCGGATTCCACTTCGCCGTCCAATCCCGGCCCGAAGTGCTCGCGCACCCAGCCGATCCGCAAACCTTCCAACGGCTGGTCGACCGAGCGCCAGTACGGCGGCACCGGCACATCGAGCGACGTGGAATCGAGCGGGTCGTGGCCGGCGATCGTTTCCAGCAGCAGCGCGACATCCGCCACCGATTGGCCGAACGGGCCGATCTGATCGAGGCTGCTGGCGAAAGCCACCAGGCCATACCGGCTCACGCGGCCGTAGGTCGGCTTCATGCCCACCACGCCGCAAAGGCCGGCCGGCTGGCGGATCGAGCCGCCCGTGTCGCTGCCGATCGCCAGCGGCGCCATGCCGGCGGCGACGCAGGCCGCCGAGCCGCCGCTGGAGCCGCCCGGCGTGCGCTCGAGGTCCCAGGGGTTACGCGTCGGTTGGAAGGCGGACGTCTCCGTCGAGCCGCCCATCGCGAACTCGTCCAGGTTCGTGCGGCCGAT
>CAZHIV010000344.1:0-13445 GCA_964532675.1 uncultured Planctomycetaceae bacterium | reverse complement strand
GCCGGCATGCGAGCGCTGCCGGCGCAGCGCGTAGCCGGCGGCACGACGATAGCGCTGCCGGCGACAGGCGATGCGATGGCATTGGTCACCGAAGATCCGCGGGTCATCCAGAGCCTGCGCCAACGCATCACGCGCTACGGCCCGCAAACTGTTCGGCTTCGGCGCGAGCTGATCGCACAACGGGCGGCGATCGCGGCCGATACGGCTCGCCGGCTGGGCGAGATCGGCTACCGCGACGCGAACGCTGACGGCATCGCCGCGGTGAGCGAGCAGCTTCGACAGATCGATGCGCAAATAGCGGCCGGCCGGCTGGACCAAGCTGGCCAGCTTGCCGGCTCGGCAAGCCGACTCCTCGAGCGGCTGACGATCGAACACTACCGCAGCCTCGGCCAGAGCGCGCCGTTCACCAGCCACCCGCTCGCGCTGAGCTACGAGCAACTTGCAGATTTCGCGGCCCTCCAGCGTGCGTCGGCGGCGCTTCGCGGGGGCGAGAACCTGCTGTACGGCGGCGACTTCGAAGACCTGGAGCAGATGGCGCAATTCGGCTGGAGCAACCTGCAGCAGCCACAAGCAGGCATCGCGTCGCGCGTCGAGCTCTCTGCCTCCGATTCGAAGCACGGCCAGTACTGTCTCGCACTGCACGCGGCGGCCAGCGGCGCCAGCGCTCCGCAGCACTCACCGATCGTCGACGGGCCGTGCGCGTGGGTCGTCTCGCCGCCGATGCTCGTGGACCAGGGGCAAGTGATCGAGATCACCGGCTGGGTCCGCGTCGACGGGCCGCCTGGCGGCGAGGGCGAGGGGCTGCAGATCGTCGACTCGCTGGGTGGCCCGGAACTGGCGCTCGCCATTCACGAAACGTCCGGCTGGCAGCCGTTTCACATGGTGCGGGCCGCCGCGGAGCCGACTGAGCTGCGACTCACGTTCGCGCTGGCGGGAATCGGCTCGGCGCACATCGATGCCGTCATGGTCCGCGCGCTCCACCAACCGGCGGCCCGCCGTCTGCCCCCAACGGCGGCGGCCCAATCGCGGTAAGGCTGCCTTACAAATAGAATGAACCACAAAGGGCACAAAGATCACGAAGCGGGTTGATCGAATCCGCTTTTTGAATCGTGGAGCCTTTAATGAATTGAACCGCCAAGAACGCAAAGGTCGCCAAGCAAGACAAACGGCGATGTATTATTCTTGGCGACCTCTGCGTTCTTGGCGGTTTCTTCAAACTGTTAGATGCATTTAGTACTTTGTGCCCTTCGTGTCCTTGGTGGTTCATCGTTCTCTTCATTTCAGCGGATCGACATGCAACGCAAAACGGCCGAGCTGCGAGCCGATGTCGAGCGAATCTGGCGCGCCGGCGTGGCGGCGGTGGTGCCCGAGCGGCTCATCCGCGAGCACGTTCGCATCGACGGCCACTGGCTGATCGTTGGCGAGGAAACGGTCGACCTGCGCGAAGTGGAGCGGATCGCGATCGTCGGCGCCGGCAAGGCGGCCGGCGCGATGGCCGTCGCTCTGGAGAACGTTCTTGGCCCGCGATGGCTCGATGATAAATTGGTGACCGGCTGGGTCAACGTGCCGGCCGATTGCGTCGTGCCGACGCAATGCGTGCGACTTCACGCGGCGCGTCCTGCGGGCGTCAATGAGCCGCGGCGCGAGGGCGTCGAAGGCGCCATTCAAATCCGCAAGATTGTCTCGTCGCTCGGACCGTCGGACCTTTGCCTGTGCGTCTTATCGGGCGGCGGATCGGCGCTCCTGCCGGCACCAATCGAGCGTATCGCCCTGGAGGACAAGATTCGCGTTACGCGTTTATTGAGTGCGGCGGGCGCCAATATCGAACAGCTCAATACGGTCAGGCAGCAGCTAAGCTTTCTAAAAGGTGGCAAGCTGGCATTGGACTGCACCGCGGGACGACTCATCACGCTGGCCGTCTCCGATGTGCTCGGCGACTCGATCGAAATCATTGCGTCTGGTCCCACTGTGTACAATTCGAAAACCGTGGCCGATGCGTTAGCGGTGTTGGACCAATTAGGCCTGACGGCAGAACGCTCCCTCAAACCGCTGGTCCGCTACTTGAAGAGTCACGAAGGCATCGTTTGGAGGCCCGCGCCGACTGCAACTGGGATCGGCCCGCCGCCGGTGTCAAAGTACGTGGTCCTTGGCAACAACGCGACAGCGGTCGACGCCGCCGGCGCCGAAGCGGAGCGGCTTGGCTATTCGCACGCTATGATCTCGGCTACCGCCTCGGAAGGCGCGGCGGAAGAGGTCGGCCGGCACCTGGCTGAAACGGCGCTGCGGATGCGCGACCGTGCGGGCCCCGATTGCCTGATCTCCGGCGGCGAGCCGACCGTGAAACTTGTCGACGAGTCGAGTCGCGGCAAGGGCGGCCGTAATCAGCAACTCGCGCTCGCCGCGTTGGCCGCCATCGGCGATTGCCGTGGGATTGCGATTCTATCGGGCGGCACCGACGGCGAAGACGGCCCGACCGACGCCGCCGGGGCGTTCGTAACGCAAGAGGTCGTCCGTGCTACCGGCGAACAACGACTCGATCCCGAGACCTATCTCGCGCGGAACGACGCCTACCACTTCTTCGAGCTGTCCGGCGGGCTCTTCATCACCGGTCCGACGCAGACCAACGTCTGCGACCTGCGAGTGGTCATCGTCTGCCAGTGAGAGTTGCAACTGCGTGAGGCGGGTCGATCGCTCTATTCATTCAGCACGGAGGGTAGATCGCGAGCACCGTCGACCACCCGCATTACTTCGATACCTTCCGGATGAGACTGGTAAAAGAGCAGCCAGCGTTTGAACTTCACGTACAACCAGTTCTCAGGTGCATTGGGATGTTTGTGACCAGGCAAACAGCGAGCCGCCTGCTGATCGGCGCAATCGCGAAGTTCTTCGCCAATTCGGCGGGCGATTTCCGGTCGGCCATCCACGATGCGGATGTAAAAGAGGATCTCCTCTACTTCCAGCTCGGCCAGCGGTGTCCAGACCGCGCGTGCCATTTACTCGCCTTGAGAATGCTTGGCGATCCGTTGTTCCACGCGGTCAAGAATCGCTTCCAAATCGAGTGGCCGCGAAAAGCCGCGACGGCTTTGCTCAATAGCGATTTCGTTTCGTTCGTGCCAGCGACGGCTCCTATCCTCCTCGAGTTGATCGAGGGCATCCATCGCTTCGCGCAGAACATCATCCTCGCTCGGAAGACCGCGGCTAACCATGCGTGCCTTGACACGCTCGTCGATATCTGGCGGGAACTGGTAGGGCATAATGATACTCTACCATAATTTGCCGGTCACCCGCAAACTCAGGAAAGAGGTGACGATTACGATGACGACAAGCAACGCTAATCCCACCACCATTGATCGGGCGCGAGCTTCGAGAGATCGATCTTCGCGCGGGCCTCTTGGACTTTGGCGTCTTCATCGTCGAGCAGGTTGGTGGGTTCGATGGCCAGCGTGGGACGCAGCTCGACGCCGCCGCCGATCGGGGTCATCAGCGTGTTGCCCTTCCACAGGCTGTTGACGGCCGATTCCACGTGCTGCGGCGGATTGAGCGTTTCGACCGGGTAGGCCGCTTCGGTGTGGAATGTCTCGGGCTTCCAGCCGACCAGGTTATAATAATCCTGGTGCTGGATGAAGGCGGCGGCGACGGCCAGGTCGATGCAGTTGCGAAGCTGGGCGTACACGGGCGCCCGCTCGGCCAGCTTGGGATACATCTTAGTGAACGCCTTGACGAAGGCCTCGCTGGCGCGGTTGCCTCGCGCCGCGGCGCTGCGGCGGCCGTCCTGGCTCACGACTTCGTTCTCGCCCACCAGCCGCACGCCGTCGCCCACGAGCTCCATTGCCAGCGAGTCCTCACTGACGCGCACGCACTGGTAATCGGGCACGAAATACCATCGTTGAAGTGCATTGCGCGCCACCTGAGAGGGGTTCGCCCGGGCGACGTAGCTCGTAAGCCGGACCGGCGGTGCCTCGAGGCCGATGCCGATCAGCTTCATGCGATAGTCGGCCTCGACGAGCACCTGGGCGAAGTGCGTCTTGGGCGAGACGCCGCCCACCGTGATGACCTGCAGGCCGAGCTTGTCGCGAAGCTGCTCGACGATGAACTGTTCCTGGTTCGGGCTGGCCAGTTGGCGGCCGAACTCGTGCAGGAACTGGTGCATTCGCGAAAGCCCCTCCTCGGTCGGATCGATGGAGCAGTAGATCAGCGGCTTCTGCCGATCGGCGCCCGGCGGAAAGGCCCGCAGGGCGACGATCAAGTCTTGCAGTTCGAGAACGGGCCGGCCCGATTCGATTCCCAGCATGCGGCCCTCGGGCGCCTCGGCCCAGGCCTCGGCCGGGCCGGCGATCACGATGTCGCCCGAATCGGGATAGCAGAATACGTATTGCAGCCGGGTCAGCCCGGCGAGGTGACGCATGGCGTCGTCGGCACCGCGGCCGTCGGCGATCCGTTCTCGGAGAACTCGCTCCAGGCGCGTGAGCGAAACTTTGCGCAGCGGGCTGCGGCGGGCGACGTCGCGATCGAGCCGGGCCAGCGCTTCGGCGACGCGTTGCCGCGCCAGCTCGCCGGTGGGATCGGCCACCGTCACGCGGCGCAGCACGCCCTCGGCGTCAACGGCCACGCCGGCGCCGCCGGAGCCGCCTATCGTGCTGGGTGGTTCCTGGGCACCTGCCGGTACCGGGATGAGAAGCGGGCTCGACAAAACGACCGCGATCGCCGCCATCCATCGCAGCCGTGTGAAGGTGAAACCGCGCATGCCTAAGCCAAAGCGAGCCATGGATAACCTCATTGCCACGTAGGTGGTTGTTCCGGGCGGAGTGTCCCCCCTCCGGTTGCCGGACCTCCGGTTGCCGGACCTCCGGTCGCCGGATCACGGAAACCCCGCTCCTTTCATGCTAGTCCGGCGAAATGGGCAAAGCAAGAAAACGCCGCGGGGCCACCCGCTGGGGCGTCAATTCCGTCCAAGTCGCGTGGAACATGTCACGCCAAATAGCCGGAGGGCTACGCCCTCCGGTCCGGACCGCGTAGCGGAGTGGCTACTGGCTTCTTTAGGCGGCGGTCCCGCCCGTCGCCGTCCGCCGGCCGTTACAGCGGGTACGACCGGTCCAACCCGAACGCGTATGGTGATAAATCTCCTCGGCCGTGATGCGAAACGGCCACATCCAGCCTCTCCAGGCGGTAAGTTTTAACAGGCTGGTCGATTGCGCGCGCCGAGCCGATCCGGCATGCGTTGTGCCGGGCGACACGGCTCGGCCGCGCAATCAATATTTCGCCCGCCCCAGTGCGTCGCGCCGTAGATGCGACCCGCGCCTCGTTAGCACCCGCCCACGACCCCACGCCGCGCCGGCATGGAAGACCAGTGCCGATGCCCCGCCAATCGACAAGCCGAGCCAGCCTGCAACTGGTGCTGCTGCTTTGCGGCATGGCCGTGACGACGGGCTGCGCGACGTGGCAAGTGCCCCGCATCGATCCGTCCGGCGAGCGGTTCTTCATTTGGCCGAATCAATCGCCCGCTTTTGCAGCGCCGCCCGCCGCGGTCGTGGCGCCGCCGCCGGCATTCGTCGGGCCGCCCGTGGGTGCGCCGCCCACCGCGCCGCCGCCCGGGGCGACGTATGCGCCGCCTGGGGCGACGTATGCCCCGCCCACGGCGCCGTTCGGCAACGTGCAAGCGCCGCCCGTTTATTCGGACCCGGCTCCGCCGACTGGGCCACCGGCCTCCGGTGGATTTGTCAGTCCGTTCGCGCCGGCTCCGACCGCGCCGCCGGTGATCACAGCGCCCGCGCCGCCAATCAACACGGTGCCGCCGCCACCCGTCTTTACCGCTCCGCCGACGACTGCTGTACCCGCGCCGGCGCCGCTGCTTCCCATCACGCCGGTCGTGCCGGCGGGTCCGCCCAACGCGGCCGCGGCGGTGGTGGTCGGCGCCCCGCCCGGTTCCGGTTATCTGCGCGTTCTGCCTGCCGGCGTGCTCGCGCCCGTGGGAAGCGAAGTCGTGCTCCAAGCGGGGATTTGCGGGGCCAGCGGAAATCTACTGACCAATCAGCGCGTCGACTGGACGATCGATCGGGCCGGCGTCGGCCAATTCGGCGACCTGGGGGGGCGCGAGCCCCTTTATTCGTTTAGTCGCTGGAACGCGGCTCGGCTCGTCGATCCCTGGACGGCGGTCAGCTCGACGGCCGCGGTGCCCTTGCGGCTGACGCGGGGCACTTCGCATCCGCACGACGACGTCCAGATCCCGCGCGGCGACGCCTGGGTGACGGTCACGTCGGCCGTCGAGGGCACGAGCCGTATCACCGCCTACACGCCGAGCGTCGGCAGTTGGAACCGCGCCGTGGCGACGATCTAC
Organism: uncultured Planctomycetaceae bacterium; assembly: GCA_964532675.1. Lineage (GTDB taxonomy): Bacteria > Planctomycetota > Planctomycetia > Pirellulales > Lacipirellulaceae > JABDGM01. The sequence continues at coordinate 7,111 of CAZHIV010000344.1, read as the reverse complement.
TGGGTCGATGCCCAATGGCTGTTTCCGCCTTCCGCGGTGGTCGAGCCGGGCCGGCCGCACGTGCTCACGACCACCGTGATGCGGCGCACCGACGGTGCGCCGATTGCCGGCTGGCTGGTGCGCTACGACGTGGCGGGCGGCGCCTCGCTCGGCTACGAGGGGGGCAACTCGACCGAAGTGCCGACCGACGCCAACGGCCAGGCCAGCGTGGAAGTGAGCCCGGTGAGTCCCGGCGGCGGCGCCACGACCGTGGGTGTCACGATCATCCGGCCGGCGGTCGAGGGTCCGCAGGCGAGCCCCCGGTTCAAAGTCGGCCGGGCCAGCGCGACGGTGACTTGGGGTGCGAACGCCGCGCCGGCACAGCCGGCACCATTCACGCCGATTCCCAGCGGGCCGCCTCCTCCGTCGTCGCCCTACACGCCGGGACCCGTGATCGGTCCGCCGCCATCGACAACGCCGATCGAACCGCGGCCAGCCTTGCCGAGCGGCCCGACGTCGCCCGATCCGTATACGCCGCCGGCCGACGAATTCTCCGCCGGCCCGCCGCGGCTCGAGCTCAACCTGCGCCGCACCGGCCCCGAGCAGATCGGCGTCGGGGAATACGCCGGCTTCGAGGTCACGATCACCAACCGCGGCAACGGAGCGGCACGCGGCATTCGAGTCCGCGACCGGTTCGATACCGGCTTGCGGCACCCGGCCGCGCAGCCGAACGAGTTCGCGGTGGAGTATCCAAACGTTCGCGACTTGCCGCCGGGCGAGTCGACCACGATTCCGCTGACGTTCCAGGTCGTCGCCGGCGGCACGCATTGCCACGAGGTGACGGTTACGGCCGAGGGGGCGCAGCCGGTGAGCGAGCGGGCGTGCATCACGGCCCGGCAGGCGGCGCTGGAAGTCACGGTGACCGCGCCGCGGACCCGCGTGGTCGGCGAGGTTGCCCAGTTCAATGTCGTTGTGAAGAACACGGGCGAGGTGCCGGCGACCAACGTGGAGATCGTCAACCGCTACGACGCCGCCCTTGAGCCCGATCACGCGCCGGAAGGGCACGAGCGGCTCCCCGACGGCGGCATCCTGCTGCGCATCGACCGGCTCCTGGCGGGCGAGCGGCGCACGCTGAGCACCACCGCCATCTGCCGCACGCCAAGCAACCAGGCCTGCAACCGGGCGATCGTCACTGCCGACGGCGGCGTCACCGCGGCGGCCGAAGGGTGCGTCGAGATTCTGCCGACGCTCTCGACAGGCCCCGGCGGAAGGCAGTAGATAAAAGTACGGGAGAGTCGCCTCGCGAGCGGCGGGGTTTATCCCCGCCGGCATACCGCCACGATCCGCCGGCATACCGCCAAGTCCCGCCGGCATACCGCCAAGATCCGCCGGGGCAAGCCCGGCGGCTCGCTAGGGATATGGTTAAAATCTGTCATGCCGCGATTCGTTCTTCTCTATCACGATTGCCCGCCGCATTACGAGCGCTCGTCGCACTGGGACCTCATGCTGGAGTCGGGCGGCGTACTGCGCACGTGGGCGCTGGCCCATCTGCCGTATGCCTGGGAATCGTGGCGGCAGCAAACCGCGCAGTCGCATCCTGAATGCCCGCCCGCGGTAACGGCCGACTGCGTGGCCGCCGAACGCCTGGCCGACCATCGGCTCGATTATCTCGACCTGGAAGGACCGCTAAGCGGCGACCGCGGCCAGGTGTGCCGGGTCGACCGCGGCACTTACGAAAGAAACGTCGATTCGCCGGGCCGCTGGCAAGTCGCGCTCGCCGGCGGCACTTGGACGGGCTCCATCACCCTACAGCAAGGGGAAGACGGCGATCGCACTTGGACGCTGACGGTGGATTCGTCGGAGAGATAGGTTTTGTCTGGTCCGGCTTAGTGGCACAGGCCGCTGGCCTGTGTCACAGTTTTGCAATTTTCCGCACCGGCTAGCAGCCGGTGCCACTAGTTTTGAAACTGGTTCTAGTGCTTCCGCGGCGACTTTTGATTTTTGTCTTCGCTGTCGGTGGTGCGTCGGGCGATGGTCAGCGCCGAACGGCGGTCGCTGGGCGAGAGCTGCAATTCGTACTCGGCCATCTCGATCTCTTCGTCCGCGCCGTGGCGGCCGGCGACGCGCGGCGGCATTCGGCCGGCCGTGGCGCCGATTTCGGTATGTCCCGCCACGTACAGCTCGCCTTCGCCCAGCTCGATCGAATCGATGTAGAACTGCCGCTTTTCGGTGGACGGATCGCTCTGGATTTCAACCACGGCAACCGGCAATCCGTCCTGCTGGGTCCATCGCACGGGGAGCGAGAGCTCCTGGCAGGCGGCGGCGATCTCGTCGGCCAGCGGCAGCACGGGAAGCGGCAGCGCGCCCGCGCGCACCGACATCAGCCGAATGGCTACCGCCCCTTCGTCGGTGAGAAACACGGATGCATCCACGGAAATGACGGTGTCGACGCCGCCGGAATTGGTACGGAAGCCGAGCGTCAGCAGGTCGGGCGCGATCGCCACCCGCGGATCGCGGATATCCGTATTCAGCTCGCCGTTCTGGTTTTCGACCAGTTGCGTGGCCAGCCAGCCGTTGATCTGTTCGGCGGTGAACAGCGCGTGCCATTGGCCGAGCTGCCGGGCGTCGCTGTAGAGGGCCGTGGCGCGGCTCTCCAGCTCGCGGCGGCCGCGCTTGAGCGCCTCGGGCTCGACGCGCAGCGCCTGCTCGTAGAAGGGTCGCACCTGGCGGGCGGCGTAATACGCGCCGCTGAGCACCGCGAATAAAACGACACTGGCGGCGAGCAAGGCGAGTGTCGCGATGCGAATTCGTCGAGCCATGGACGCCGTTCCTCGCACGCTCGCGCGCTCGGACTCGGTCCTGGCGCAGGGTGGAAGTTCAGAGAGTGCGGGGAATGGTAGGAAGACGCCCAGGGGGAGTCAACGCGAACCGGTCCCAACGCCGTGCGATAGCACCGCGGGCCGGTCCGACATTGACCCCCCACCGCCAGCCACTAGAATGCGGCGTTCCGGCGCGTAAAAAAGGATCGAGGCTCTTTTACGGCTGGCGGTTCTCGCGGTAGCTTGATGTCACCCGTCGCAAAAGAGTCCCGAACCCGTTCCCTATGAGCCCCACCGTGACCGACGAACCGGCAAACACATCGACCGGCGCCGATTGGGAATCGGCGCGCCGCGAGAAGCTCCGCAAGATCGCGGAGCTGGGCCACGACCCGTGGGGCTCGCGGTTCGACGACCACGCGCCGATCGCCGACATCCGCGGCCGCGCCGCCGAAATCATCTACCGCACTCAGGACGGCCGCGACGTGCCGCTGCCCGATTTCACGGCCGCCGATCTCGACTTTCGCAAGTGGCTCGGCGACCAGGGGCCGGGCGAGATGCACGGGCCGCGGGTCCGCGCCGCCGGCCGCATCGTCCTGCACCGCGACAAGGGCAAGCTGCAGTTCATCGACATCCGCGACATGACGGGGCAGATTCAGCTCTTCGTTGGCCAGCAGCAGGTGGGCGACGACTGGCGGCTCGCCCAATGCTTCGACCTGGGCGATATCATCGGCGTCGACGGCGAGCTGCGCCGCACGAAGACGGGCGAGCTATCGATCTTCGCCCAACGGCTGACGATGCTCACCAAGAGCCTCGCCGCCCCGCCGGAGAAACACCACGGCCTCACCGATCCCGAGCTGCGCCAGCGGCTCCGCTACCTCGATCTCTCGTACGGCGAAGGCGTGATGGAGCGGTTTTTGAACCGCGCGAAGATCGTCCGCTCGATCCGCGAGACGCTCGCGGCGCGCGGCTTCGTGGAAGTCGAAGGGCCGACGCTCCACTCGATCGCCGGCGGCGCGGCGGCCCGGCCATTCGAGACGCATCACAACGCGCTCGACATCGACTTGTATCTTCGCATTGCCCTGGAGCTGCACCTCAAGCGGCTTCTGGTGGGCGGCATGGAGCGGGTGTACGAGCTGGGCCGCGTCTATCGCAACGAGGGCATCAGCCAGCGGCATAATCCCGAGTTCACGATGCTCGAAGCATACCAGGCTTACGGCGATTACCGCTCGATGATGGACCTCACCGAAGCTTGCATCGTCGAAGCGATCCGCGCGACGGGGCAGCCGCTCACGCTCGCGTGGGGCGATGCGAAGCTCGACTTCACGCCGCCCTTCGCGCGAAAGACCTACGACGAGGTGTTCGCCGCGGAGCTGGATATCGACCCGCAAGACGCCGCCGCCATCGCCAGCACGGCGAAAGGGCTCGGCCTCGAAACGGCGTACAAGCATCCCGACGTGATCAAGAACGAGGTGTTCGAGACGGCGGTGGAGAAGAAGCTTGCCGGGCCGGTCTTCGTGCTCGATTACCCGGCCAGCATCTGCCCGCTCACCAAGCGCAAGGCCGACAACCCGGCGGTGGCCGAGCGGTTCGAGCTGCATGTCGCCGGCATGGAGATCGCCAACGCCTACACCGAACTGAACGACCCCGACCTGCAGGAGCAACTGTTCGAGACGCAGCTCGCCGGCCTGGCGGAGGAAGAATCGATGGCCAAGATGGACCGCGATTTTATAAAAGCCCTGCGCCACGGCATGCCGCCAGCCGGCGGCCTGGGCCTGGGCATCGACCGGCTGGTGATGCTGCTCACCAATTCGCAATCGATCCGCGACGTGATTTTGTTTCCGCTTTTGCGGCCAGAATGATTGTTGTCCGTTGTCCGTTGTCCGTAGTAACTCTTACTTCAACGACGGACCACGGACCACGGACAAAACTCCCAAGGACGGGATTTCATGTACAAACTGCTCCTCTGCTGGCGCTACCTGCGAACCCGCTACATCGCGCTGGCTTCGATCATCAGCGTGATGCTGGGCGTGGCGACGATGATCGTCGTCAACGCCGTGATGGAAGGCTTCACGCACGAGATGCAGGACCGCATCCACGGCATCCTTTCCGACGTGGTGTTCGAAAGCCAGTCGCTCGACGGCTTCCCCGACGCCGATCGGCGGATGGACGAAATCGAGGGAATCGCCGGCGAGTACATCGCCGGCATGTCGCCCACCGTGCACATCCCGGCCATGCTCGGCTACTCGGTGGGCTCGCAGTACGTCACGCGGCAGATCACGATGATCGGCGTCGACGAGGCCACGTATTCCGAGGTGAGCGACTTCGGCCAATTCCTGCAGCATCCCGAGAACCGCAAGCAGCTCAAGTTCAAACTGAAGGACGGCGGATACGACGTGATCGACCACCAGGCGAGCGACCCGGCGAAAGCGCTGCCGCGGCTGGAGATGCAGGACGCCGGCTGGGCGTACCGCCGCCGCAAGGCCGAGTTCACCCAGACGGTCCGCGCCCCGGCAGGCACGCTGGAGGCCAACCCGTTCGGCGCCAAGGCGGACGAGGGGACCGATTTCGACCCGACGCGCGAGCAGCACGCGGGCGTCGTGCTCGGCATCGGCCTCTGCTCCTACCGCACGCTGGAAGGCAGCGACGGCTTCCTCGCCCTGCCAGGCGACGACGTGGAGATCAGCTACCCGACCGCCGCCAAGCCGCCCAAAGTGCATAGCGCGAAGTTCACCATCGTCGACTTCTACGAGAGCAAGATGAACGAGTACGATTCCAACTTCGTGTTCGTTCCAATCCGCAAGCTCCAAGAGTTGCGCGGCATGATCGACCCGACCACCGGCGTCGCCAACGCCAACGCGATCCAGATCCGGCTGAAGGAAGGCGCCGACCTCAACATGGTCCGCGACCTGCTGCGGGCCCACTTTCCGGCCCAGGTGTTCAAAATCAGCACCTGGCGCGACAAGGAAGGCGCCCTGTTGGCGGCCGTGCAGATGGAAACGGCCGTGCTCAACGTGCTGTTGTTCCTTATCATCGCGGTGGCCGGTTTCGGCATCCTGGCCATCTTCTTCATGATCGTCGTCGAGAAGACGCGCGACATCGGCATCCTGAAATCGCTCGGCGCTCGGGGCTGGGGAATTCTCGGCATTTTTCTGACGTACGGCTTGTTGCTGGGCGTCGTGGGAGCGGGCGTCGGGCTTGGGATGGGCCTGTTGCTGGTTCGCTACATTAACGAGTTCGCCGATCTCGTGGGACGAATTAGGGGCCAGCCGGTGTTCGACCCCTCGATCTATTACTTTCAAAAAATCCCCGCGATCGTGGAAGTTTGGACGGTCACGTTTATCGTCGTCGGGGCAGTCGCGATCGCGATGCTCGCCAGCATTCTGCCCGCCGTGCGCGCCGCGCGGCTTCACCCCGTCGAGGCCCTGCGTTATGAGTGACAACCGGTCGTTCCAATCCGCCTATGCCCGCGGTGGGCTGAACCTCTCCGAGGTCGAGCTGACGCCGTTGCCCAGCCCCAAGGCGTTCGCGGCGGCGGCCAACACTGCGCCGCGGGCGGCGTCGAGGCCGCTTGCCGCCGGGCGAGCCGCGACCCGCGAGATACTTGCCGCTCAAAACGTTCGCAAGAGCTATCGCCGGGCTGCGATCATCATTCCCGTCTTGCAGGGAGTCACGCTGGCGGTCCACGAGGGCGAGTTCGTCGCGATCGTTGGCCCCAGCGGCTGCGGCAAGACGACGCTCCTTCACCTGCTCGCCACGCTCGACCGCCCGGACGCGGGTGAAGTTTGCTTCGAGAATCACCGGATCGATAACCTGCCGACGGCCGGCCGCGATATCTTGCGAAACCGATACTTCGGCATGGTGTTTCAGTTTTACCATTTGTTGCCCGAGCTGTCCGTGCTCGAAAACGTGTTGATGCCGGCGATGATCGGGCAGGGCATCTTCGGCTATCTGGCACACCGCCGCCGCAACCGCGAGCGGGCCCGCGCAATACTCGATCTCGTCGGCCTCTCGCACCGCCTCAAGCACAAGCCGCGCGAGCTTTCCGGCGGCGAGATGCAGCGCACGGCCATTGCCCGGGCGCTGGTCGCTCAGCCGCGCGTGCTGCTGGCCGACGAGCCGACCGGCAACCTCGACAAAGCCACGGGCGAAGAGATCATGGCCATCCTGCGTCGGTTGAACCGCGAGCAGAACCTCACTATAGTCATGGTGACGCACGACCAGCGCATCGCCGACCAGGCCGACCGCACCATCACCCTCGTCGACGGCCGCGTCGCCGCGGCATAGGATTCACCACAGAGGCACAGCGAGCACGG
>CAZHIV010000343.1:0-6911 GCA_964532675.1 uncultured Planctomycetaceae bacterium | reverse complement strand
CGTGGCTGTAGCGGCGCACGTCCATGAGCTCGGTCACCCGCACGGTCCCGATCTCCGACACCCGGCCCAGGTCGTTGCGCCCCAGGTCGACGAGCATCACGTGCTCGGCCCGCTCCTTGGGGTCGGCCAGCAGTTCCTCGGCCAGCCGCTGGTCTTCTTCTTCCGTGCGCCCGCGCCGCCGCGTGCCGGCCAGCGGTCGGACCGTCACCTTGCCGTCCACCACGCGGACCATGATCTCCGGCGAGCTGCCGACCAGCGTGCACTGCGGCGTGCGCAGAAAGAACATGAACGGGCTGGGGTTCACCACCCGCAGCGTGCGATACACTTCGAACGGGTCCACGACAAGCGGCACCGCCAGGCGCTGGCTGATCACCACTTGAAAGATGTCGCCCGCGCGGATGTACTCGACGCACTTCCCCACCGCCTCCTCGAACTGCGGTTGTGTGAAGTTCGATCTATACTGCAACTTCGCGTCGCCGTCCGTCTCGATATCGACTGGAGCCAGGCCGTTGGCCGGCGCCGAGAGCTTTTCCACAAGCCGATCCACCCGCCGGCAAGCGTCGTCATACGCCGCTCGCTGGTCGGCTTGCGTCTTCGCGAGCGCTACCACAATCGCCGTTTTCTGCACGTTATCGAACACGATCATGTGATCGTAAAACGCAAACGACAGATCTGGCAGCCGGCGGTCGTCCTCGGGCGCGTTCGGCAGATTCTCGACGTAGCGCACCGTATCATAGCCGGCATAACCCACTGCCCCACCGACGAAGGGCGGCAGTTCCGGCAATTTGGCGACGCGAAAGCTCTTGACGAAATCGCGCAATTCTTCCAGTGGATTCGTTTCCCGCTCGTCAAACGAAGTAACCGTGGAAACGGACTGGTCATTGAACGACTTGGAAGTGACATATGCACCGCGCGCTTCAACGAGTTCAAACGGCTCGGCCGCCAGGAAGCTGTACCGCCCCACTTTCTCGCCGCCGATGACGCTTTCGAAGAGGCAGGCCGGTCCGCCGTCGTCGATCTTGTGGAACGCGCTCACGGGCGTCAGCACGTCGCTCAGCAGGCGGCGATAGACGGGCACGTAGTCGGCCGTGGAGGCCAGCTTCGAAAACGTCGCGAAGTCGGGGAAGTGCGGCATGGATTTACTGCGGTTCGGGCTGCACCGCGCGTCGCGACTGCCCGGCGGCAAGTCAAGCGTGCAAATGGGTATTTAAGGCTGCCATCGTACCACGCCGGTGCCGCATTCGGCGAGGCAAAAACAGGCCGTATACCGCCCGACTCCCTCATAGTTTACCATCAACCGCGCGCGTTGCCGTCTCATCTTGACACTAGGGTGCCCCCAGCTAGAATCCCACTAGCCGCGCCCGCTTACGCATCGCACATGCCAGCTTAGGTGAAAACGCGAGACAGCCGGTTAAACTGTAAAAAGGTGAGCGCAGGCTGTCGCGCGGTTCGCGCCCAGGGACGAGTTAGACGATGAAATGCCAGAAGTGTGACAAGCCCGCCACGTTCCATATTACCGACCTCGTGGACGGCAAGCCGAACGAGCTGCACCTGTGCGAAGAGTGCGCGCACAAGTTCCTCGCGCCGTCGACCGACGAGATCGCGGAAACGCTCCCCACGATGGCCGGCTTGTTGGCCCAGCACCTGGCCGTCGGCGAAACGGCGGAGCAACTGGCCCGGCTCGACCAGCGCTCGTGCCCGGTCTGCGGCGTGACGTTCCTGGAGTTCCGCAAGCAGGGGCGCCTCGGCTGCCCGCACGACTACATCTGTTTCGCCGAGGAGTTGGAGCCGCTGCTATTGAACATCCACGGCGAGACGCGGCACGTCGGCAAGGTGCCCAAGTTCTGCGCCAGCGGCGCCGAGGAGCAAACCCAGTTGATCCGCCTCCGCCGCGAGATGAAGGAAGCCGTAGCCGCCGAAGAATACGAACAGGCGTCGAAGCTGCGCGACGAAATTCGGAAAATCGAACAGGTGCGAGACAAAGCAAAAAAATGATGGCTATCGGCTGTCGGCTCTCGGCTATCAGCTTGGCCGACAGCCAACAGCCGAGAGCCGATAGCCCCTATGGAATTCTCCGTGCTCAACCTCCAGGAATTGGCGAAAACGGCAGGCGAATGGCTCCGCGGCTCCGGCCCGGAGTCGGACATCGTCATTTCGAGCCGCATCCGCATGGCCCGAAACCTTGCCGACTTCCCCTTTATCTCCCGCGCCACCGATACCGACCGCGCCGAGATCGGCAAGATCCTCCGCGGCCGCATCGAAACGCTTCACGAGCAGGGCAAGTTCACCGGCCAACTGGTGTACGTCGACGTCAGCACGCTGGAGGCCGTCGACCGACAGTTCCTCGTCGAGCGTCAGCTCATCAGCCGCGAGCATGCCGACGCCGAGGGCGCCCGCGCCGTGGTGATCGACCAGCGCGAGCAAATGAGCGTGATGATCAACGAAGAGGACCACCTGCGGATCCAGGTCATCAAGAGCGGGCTCGACCTGGGCGCCGCCTGGGAGCAGATCACCGAGCTGGACGACCTCATCGAGGCCCGCGTCACCTATGCCTACAACGACCGGTTCGGTTACCTCACCGCCTGCCCGACGAACGTCGGCACGGGCATCCGCGTGAGCGTGATGCTGCACCTGCCGGCGCTGGTGATTACGCAGCAGATCGACAAGGTCTTCCGCAGCCTGCAGAAGATCAACCTGGCCGTCCGCGGCCTGTACGGCGAAGGCTCGCAGGCCCAAGGCGATTTCTACCAGGTCAGCAACCAGGTCACGCTCGGCCAGAGCGAAGAAGAGCTCATCAAGAAGGTTTCCGACGTGGTGCCGGTGCTCATCGACTACGAGCGACAGGCCCGCGATTTCCTCATCAAGGAAAGCCAGGAAACGCTGCACGACCGGGTTAGCCGCGCGTACGGCATCCTCCGCACCGCGCAGACGATCAGCTCCGAAGAGACGATGCACCTGCTCTCCAGCCTGCGGATGGGCGTCAACCTGGGCCTGATCCGCGACGTGGCGATCCCCACGGTCAACAAGCTCTTCGTCCACACGCAGCCCGCCCATCTGCAAAAGCTCACCGGCATGGAGCTCGACTCCTCCGACCGCAACATCGAGCGGGCCACCTACCTCCGCCGCCACCTCAGCGGCGACGGCGCCAAAGACGGGCATAACTGAGCTATGTCAGCGTCCGTTCCGGCATTGGCGGTGCCGGATAGCGGCCGAGCTTGAGATTCCAATACGCCCACGACCGCGGATCGAAAATCCCCGGCGGCGCGTTGGAGATTGCTTCTCGAAGATCGTCATCCGACAAGTATTGCCGGATCGCGGTCATATCGGCATGATCGCCGTAGGTCATTGCATAGGCCAGAAAGCGGACCGGGTCGGCGATCGCCTGCCGTGGCTCTTCGAACCAAACCACGCGGCGAGCCACCGATTCGATTTCCGGCGTGAGCGGCAACTGCTTCATATAGTGGTTCCAGTTTGTCAGGAACACTGATCGACACTAATTAACACTGATGTGGATTAGCGAAAATTAGTGGCGATTAGTGTTCCGACTGTCTGACTGTGATTGGAACTGCCCGCGCCTCAATCCTCGGCCCGGCTGCCGTCGCCGCACATGCGGACGATCTTCGGGTCGAACTGGCCGACGATCTCGACCAAATCTTGCTGGGCGGCCATCACCTCGCGGATGTCCTTGTAGACGCCCGGCACTTCGTCGGAGCCGGCCGCCAGCACGTACACGCCGCGGGCCTCGAGCTCCTTCCGCACGTTCTGTATGCGAAACGTATCCTTGGCTTTCTTCCGCGACATGCAGCGGCCCGCCCCGTGAGACGCCGAGTCGAGGCTCTGCGGGTTGCCCAATCCGCGAACGACGAACGCCGGATCGGCCATCGTGCCGGGAATCACGCCCAGCACCCCGGCGCCGGCGGGCGTCGCCCCTTTGCGGTGAACCACGAGCTCGCGGCCTTGATGGCGTTCCTTCCAGGCGAAGTTGTGATGGTTCTCGACGCCCGCGATGATCTCCGCGCCGGCCAGCTTCGACACCAGCCGATGGATCACCGCGTGGTTGGCCGACGCGTACTCGCCCATGAGGTTCATCGCCGCCCAATACTCCAGGCCGGCCTCGCTGTCCAGGTCGAGCCATGCCAGCCTCCCGAGGTCCTTGAACCGCCGCGGCAGCGAGGCCTGCGCGATCTGGCTGTAGGTGCTGCACACGGCCGCGCCCGCCCCGCGACTGCCGCTATGGCTCAACAGGGCCACGTACTCACCCGCCGCGAGTCCAAGCTGCTTGTCCTCCCGCGCGAGCGAGAACACGCCGAACTCGACGAAGTGATTGCCCGAGCCGCTTGTGCCGAGCTGTTTCCAGGCCGTGTCCTTTCGCTGGCGCGTTATCCGCGTCACGTTCCAATCGCGGTCCATCACCGCGTGCGACTGCGCCGGCCGATGCTCGACGCCCACGCCGAACCGCGTGCCGCCCATAAGAGCCTCTTTGTATCGATTGAATTCCGTCGCGAGCGACTCCGGCGGCCGATCGAGCACCGAGAGCTTCATCCGGCATGCGATATCCACTCCGACCGCGTACGGGATGACTGCGTTCTCGCATGCCAGCACGCCGCCGATCGGCAGGCCGTAGCCCACGTGCGCATCCGGCATCAGCGCCGCACTCACGGCGCTGGGCACCTGGCAGGCGATGCGCATCTGCTCGTGCGCCGCTGTGTCGATGTCTTGGCCCCACGTGCGGTAGCCGATCGGCTCGTGGTGCACCGGCGCGGCCTGGCCGATCAGCTCGCGGGCGAACTCGCCCCAAATCGGATCGGCTTCGTAGGTGCGGGGATTCTCCACGACGGACACGACGAGCTGCCGGGCCCGCTTGCCTTTGAGCCCCATGCCCATCCCCTCGTCGGCGGCCTTCGACAGGGCCTGGATGGCCGCCTTCGCGCAATCCGGCGGCACGCCGAGTTTTTGAAGCTGTTTGCGGTTCATTGTGGTGCAGAGGCGGAGAGCGGGAGAATGGGAGACGGGGAGACGAACCGCTTGGTTCGCCTGCCGAATTCTCCCCCTCTCCCGCTGTCCATGTCTCCCCCTCCGGCTGGCGCGAACCCCTGGCCCCGGCCGTGGGTCCCTAGGAAAAGTTGGCGTAAATCCGGGCAATATTTGTGTAGCCCCCGCCGTTTGCCCGATTATAATGACAGGCGACGGGCTCGTGCTTACGCAGCACGGCGTTACTAGAGGGCCAGGCTGACCTGTCTAAGTTTTGGCATTCTAGGTTGGCCTGACCAGGGTCTTTAGTAGGAAGGAGGTGGTCTTTGTACGACATATGTCTTAGCCAACGAGGTGGTTTAACCTGAGATTGGCCGGCGGGTCGCCTCAGGCGACCACCACCTGCTTCTGAGTGCTTGCCGAATTGACTTCAGCTGGGTCATGTAGGCCCGTTCTCAAAGCAACCAACAGAGCCCGGTTCCCCCAGCGGGAGCCGGGCCTCTTTTTTGCGCGTCAATCGCTAATCTTGCCTTCCTATGGCAAATGCAAAATGCAAAATGATTAATGCAAAATGTTCAATGCCGAATGTCTCCGGTCATTTTGCATTTTGCATTGAACATTTTGCATTTTTCATTTTCCGACCGCTCAGTCCTGACTACTGCAATGTCTTACCGTATTGTCTTGATTCCCGGCGACGGCATCGGCCCGGAAGTCACCGCCGCCGCCCAGCGAGTGGTCCAGGCCGCCGGCCTGGACATCCAGTGGCAGACGCACCTCGCCGGCCAGTCGGCGCTCGACGCCCTCGGCTCGCCGCTGCCCGAGGAAACGCTCGCCGCCGTCCGCGCGGCCGACGCCACGCTCAAAGGCCCCACGGCCACGCCCAGCGGCACCGGCTTTCGCAGCGTGAACGTCGAGCTCCGCCAGCGACTGCAGCTCTACGCCAATTACCGCCCGGCCCGCTCGATGCCCGGCGTCCCTTCGCGCTACGAAAACGTCGACCTGATCGTCGTGCGCGAGAACACCGAGGGCCTCTACAGCGGCCTGGAGCACGAGGTCGTCCCCGGCGTGGTGGAGAGTTTGCGCGTCGTCACCGAGTCGGCCTCCGAGCGGATCGCCCGCTTCGCCTTCGAAACGGCCCGCCGCCAGAACCGAAAGCGCGTCACCTGCGTCCACAAGGCCAACATCCTCAAGCTCAGCGACGGCTTGTTCCTCCGCACCTGCCGCCGCGTCGCCGAGCAGTTTCCCGACATCGGCTTCGACGACTCGATCATCGACGCCGTCGCGATGCGGCTCGTCCTCGACCCGCACGCCTTCGACGTGATGGTCATGGAAAACCTCTTCGGCGACATCGTTTCCGACCTCACGGCCGGCCTGGTGGGCGGCCTCGGCCTGGCGCCCAGCGCGAACGTCGGCGACGGCGTCGCGGTATTCGAAGCCGTCCACGGCTCCGCCCCCGACATCGCGGGCAAGGGCGTCGCCAACCCGACGGCCCTCATCCTCAGCGCCGTCCTGATGCTCCGCTACCTGAACGAAAAAGTGGCCGCCGACCGCATCGAGCACGCCGTCCGCGCTGTGTTCACCAACGAGCCTCCGGGTTCCGCAAGCGAGCCTCCGAGTTCACCCCGGAAGCTTTCCGGTTCTTCAAGCGAGCCTCCGGGTTCACCCCGGAGGCTCACCCGCGACCTCGGCGGCACCGCCACCACCGACGAGTTCGTCGCCGCCGTCCTGGCGGCAATGTAAATGGGCTTCCCTCTGGCTCGCACATCAGAAATCGATTGCGTTATTGCCGTTTCAATAGGCGAATCGGCGGGCGCCAAGTGCCGGGGAGGTTTTGCGCACTTGCCGTATTCCGGCAAAAACGCCCGGCAAACCCCGCGACGTTTGTTTGTGATCGCCCCCCGCGCGCCCTATAATGTCGGGTGTCGCCGACGAGCGGTGTT
>CAZHIV010000342.1:0-6034 GCA_964532675.1 uncultured Planctomycetaceae bacterium | reverse complement strand
TTGGTGATCCGCTCGACGGACACCACCCAGGGATGAAATTCGAAGGCGTCGTTCACCCGCCGGGTGAGCGTCTGCCAGTCGTCGAGCACCGAGATGGTGCCCACGAGGCCCGCGTCGCGCAGAACCTGGGCCTTGATGTCGGAGCGGATCCACGGCGGCGGCGGCGTGATCTCGATCCCCTCGGCGGTGAGCACGTACTGCGGATGCCGAGCCACCGTGGGCGCGCTCCTGCGCCAGGCAAAATGAGCGGCCGCGCCCAGTGCGACCAGCATCAGCAGAATTCCCCACACCCGCGGCCGCAGCCGAAACCGTGCGCCTCCGCTCATGTCTGCACCTCCGTGTGCGTTGGTCAAGGCAGGTGAGTAGGTGAGTAGGTCAGGCTGTGCCTGACATTTTCGTCTACTTCATTACGTCAGGCACAGCCTGACCTACGTGTCACCAAATCTGAATTTCCGTTTCCAATTCCACACCCATTCGCTCGGCGACGCGGTTGCGAACGACGTCGATGAGCTGCAGCACGTCTTTGGCCGTGGCGCCGGGCCGGGCGATGAAGAAGTTGGCGTGTCGCTGGCTGACCTCGGCGCCGCCGACCTGCTCGCCTTTGAGACCGCATTGATCGATGAGCATTCCCGCGCTCATGCCGCGTGGGTTGCGGAAGATGCAGCCCGTGTTCTCATGGGCCATCGGCAAGTTGGCCTTCTTGACGATCCACTGCTTCTGCATCCGCTTGGTGACCTCGACGGAGTCCTCTTCTTCGAGCTCGAACTGGGCCTGGAGGATCACGAGCTCGTCGAGGCTGCTTTGGCGATAGGCGAAGACGAGGTCTTCCCGCTGGCGCTGGATGATCTCGCCGCCACGCGTCATGACGGTGGCGTGGCAGGTCCACTGGCCGATGTCGCCGCCGTGGGTGCCGGCGTTGCCGTGCAGCGCGCCGCCGACCGTGCCGGGGATGCCGACCAGCGGCTCCAAGCCGGCCAGGCCGGCGCCAACCGTCACGGTGATCGCATTCGCCAGGTGCGCTCCGCCGCCGATCGTAACGCGCTGGCCGGAGATGTTGATTTGGCCGAAGCTGGGATGGCCGAGGCTGATCACCATGCCGGCGACGCCCTCGTCGCGCACGAGCACATTCGACCCGCCGCCCAACAGGCGGACGTGGAGTCCCTCGTCGCGGCACCGCTCGACCACGGCGAGCAGGTCGTCGACCGACGTCGGTTCGGCAAAGTACGGCGCGGGCCCGCCCAGCTTGAACCAGGTCCGCTCGGCCAGCGGCACGTTGTCGCGCACGCAATCGATCCCCGTCATAGCTGCCATCGTCGGTACCTCAACAAGTAGCCACAATGTTGACGGCAACGCCGCCGACCGTCAATCGCGAATGGCCGGCGGCATTCACTCTATCTATTGCTATTGTAACGCCTTCATCGGCGCGGCGGCCGCTGGCGGTTTGCGCTAAGCCGCAAGCGGCGGGGTGGGGCTAGCGCAAGCCGCCGGGCCCGACTCCCCATTGCCGCAGGGCCTCGTACGCCGCCACGGCCACCGCGTTCGACAGGTTGAGGCTGCGGACCGCGTCGCGCGTCGGTATCCGCAACTGGGAATCCGGCGCCTCGGCCAGCAGGGCCTCCGGCAGGCCGGACGACTCGCTGCCGAAGACCAGCACGTCGCCGCGCTCGTAGCGTGCGTCCAAGTACGATCGGGCCGCCTTTTTGGTGAACATCCACCGTCGGCCGCCGGGCAGCTCGCGCCGCAGCTCGTTCCAATCGTCGACGACTTGCCACGCGAGGTGCTCCCAGTAATCCAAGCCGGCGCGGCGGAGGTAGTAGTCGTCGACGCGAAAGCCGAGCGGCCGCACCAGCCAGAGCTTCGCCCCCACCGCGACGCACGTGCGGCCGACGCTGCCGGTGTTGTACGGAATCTCCGGCTGGTGGAGCACGACGTGCAGCAGAGGCTCGTAGGATGCGGAAGTCTCGGACATAGACGCTTGCGCGGTAGGGCTTGTCTGCCTATAATGCGACCCGACGTGGATGTTTGATGTGTGATGTCAGATAGTTGATGTCAGACATCCGGTCATCCGACATCCAATATCTTACATCCTACATCTAACATTCCTAATCAACATGGCATACGGTTTCGGCATCGTCGGCTGCGGCATGATCAGCACGTTTCACGCGCGGGCTATCGGCGACGTGCGCGGGGCGAAGCTCGCGGCCTGTTTCGACACCCGTGCGGAATCTGCGGAGAAGTTCGCCGCGGAGCATGGCTGCCGGGCTTACTCGGACCTCCAGGCGATGCTGGCCGACCCGCAGGTGTCGATCGTCACGGTCGCCACGCCGAGCGGCGCGCACCAGGAGCCGGCCGTGGCGGCCGCCCGCGCCGGCAAACACGTCATCGTCGAGAAGCCGCTCGAGATCACGCTCAAAAAATGCGACCGGATCATCGAGGCCTGCGACAGGGCGGGCGTGCGGCTGGGGGCCATCTTTCCGTCGCGGTTTCACGACTCGAGCGTGAAGCTGAAGCGGGCCATTGACGCTGGCCGATTTGGCACATTGTCATTGGGCGACGCCTATGTGAAGTGGTACCGCACGCAGGCCTACTACGACAGCGGCGCGTGGCGCGGCACCTGGGCCTTGGATGGCGGCGGGGCGCTGATGAACCAGGCGATCCACAGCGTCGATCTGCTCACCTGGCTGATGGGTCCGGTCGCGGAAATCCAGGCCAACGCCGCCACGCTCGCGCACGAGCGGATCGAAGTCGAGGACACCGTCGTCGCCACGCTGCGGTTCGCCAACGACGCGCTCGGCACGTTGGAGGCGACGACCGCGGCGTATCCCGGTTATCTCAAGCGGATCGAGATTCACGGCTCCGAAGGTTCGGCCCTGTTGGAAGAAGAGGACCTCAAGGCATGGGACTTTGCCAAGCCGCGCAAGGAGGACCAGGCGATCCTCGAACAAATGAAGAAGCAAACAAGCACGGCCGGCGGCGCGAGCGACCCCTCGGCGATCGGCCATCACGGCCACACGCTGCAGTTCCGCGACTTTGTGGAAGCGGTGCGCAAGAACCGTCCGCCGGCGATCGATGGGCACGAAGGCCGCCGCTCGGTGGAGATTATCCTTGCGGTGTACAAAGCGGCGGAGACGGGCAAGACGGTGAAGCTGCCGCTCAAGGCCGATCCGGTGTTGAAGGCGCGGTCGGCGGTGAGGAAGAAGGCACGTCGATCAAGCTAAACCGCAAGCGGCGGCGACGCGGGAACCGTCGTAAGCGGGATTGCGAGCGGCGGGGTTTATCCCCGCCGGCCGTATTGCGCCAGATTATCCCCGCCGGGACGAGCCCGGCGGCTCGCAAGCGGCGGCGATGCGGGTTGTGAGCGCTTCGGTGGCGGGCGTCGTGCCGCGGATGGTGATGGTCCGCTGCGTTTCGCCCGTGACTTCGAGCGTGATCTCCAGTCGTTCGGCCGGCAGCAAGTTGGCGACTCGATCGGCCCATTCGACGAACGTGACGCCGCCGGCGTCGAAATACTCCTCTGGCCCGAGCGCGAGGAACTCGTCTTCGTCCTTGAGGCGGTAGGTGTCGAAGTGGTAGACGCCCAGTCGCCCGCCCTTGTATTCGTTGACCAGCACGAACGTGGGGCTGGTGACGCCGCCCGGCGGCACGCCCAGCGCCGTTGCCACGGCCTGCACGAGCCGCGTCTTGCCCGCCCCCAGCGTGCCGACTAGCGCGACCACGCTGCTGGGCGGCAGCACGGCGGCCAGCGCGGCGCCCAGCCGCTCGGTGTCGCGCTCGTCGTTGGCGGTGAAGGTGAACATCGTCTGCTTAGAGTGTTCTAACAAAACGGCTCCGATAGGGGGACAGTCCCATTTTGCTCCGCGGACTACGCAAAATGGGACAGTCCCCGGCCGTTTTGTTAGAACGCTCTTACTTGTGCAGCCAACCTGTCGCTTCCAACGGCTGCCTGTTGCCGCCGCGGTCCTGTTGCCACAGGCCGGGCTCGGCGACGAGCTCGCCGACGTGCGTGATGGGGCAGTCGAGCGGCTGGTCGCGCAACATCGCCTGGGCAACGTCCGGCGCCGCCGCCAGCAGCAGCTCGAAGTCCTGGCCGTCGCCGAGCGCGTGCCGCAGGGCCGCCGCGTCGCGGTCGGCGGCGCGCTCTTGTTCGGCAAGCTGTTGCGCGTCCGGCGAAACGGGCACCCGGTCGGTCAGCAGCACGGCGCCGCAATCGCTCTGGGCGGCCAGGCGCGACAGATCGAGCGCCAAGCCGTCGCTGATGTCCATGCCCGCGTGCAGCTCGTACCGTTCGTGGAGAAGCATCGCTTCGCGGACGCGGGGCGTGAAATCGAACATGTGGCCGAGTATGCTGCCGCCCAGCGAACCGGTCACCAGCAGCCAGTCGCCCGGGCGCCCGCCGGAGCGAAGCAGGGGGCCGCGCTCGCCGGGCCGGCCGAGCGCCGTGACGCTGATCACGAGCGGGCCGTCGAACGTGTTCACGTCGCCGCCGGCGACGGCCACGTCGAACTCCGCGGCCAGCGGCAACAAGCCTTCGTACAGCGCGATGGCGAGCTGCAGCGGGCCGCGGCCGGCCGAACCATCCGCCGGCAACACGAGCGAAACGACGGCGGCGATCGGTTTGGCGGCCATCGCGGCCAGATCGCTGAGATTCGCGGCCAGGGCCTGGCGACCGATCCGCCGCGGGTCGTCGCGCTCCAGGCGAAAATCGACGCCGTCGGTGAGCGTGTCGATCGTCGCCACGACTTCTTTGCTTCCGGCGAGCGAAACAAGGGCCGCGTCGTCGCTCAGGCCGAGCGGGGCGCAGGGGTTGGGTGGGATGTGTTCCCGCAGCCAGCGGATGAAGTCGAGCTCCATTCCACCACTGTACGCGGCTGGCGGGTTAGCGCTACGCCGCCAGCGGGGGTGGCGGCGGGTGGATTAGAGCCTACCCCCGAACCGTCTGCGGGAGAGGGGGACAGGCTCATTTTGCTCCGAAGGCTCCGCAAAATGAGCCAGTCCCCGACGGTTCTGTGGGATAGGCTCTTAGCGGTGCGACGAGCTGCCGGCGGGCGCGTCGTTTTTGCCCGCCACGCTGAGATGGCCGTAGAGCGTGCTCTTGCCGCGGAGGACGTAAAACTTCAACTGCCCCATTTCGGCGAGCGTCGGCCGGGTGATGATATACTTGATGTCCTCCTTCGACGCCGTCTCCCACTTGTGCATGCCGACGAGGATGTCGCCTGGGAGGATTCCTTCCCGGTCGGCGGGGCTGTTGGGCCGGACGCTTTCGACCCGCATGCCTCCGCGGTAGCGCGTGCTTCGCCGCTGAAAGGTGCCGCGCGGTTCCTCGGAGAGCTTCAACCCCAGCACGTCCCAGGCGTCGGCCGCATCGTTCGTGGCAGGCCGCGAGGCGATCGTGGTTCCCCGGGACTCGGCCAGTGCGAAATCAAGCACGACCAACTGCCCGTCGCGGCAGACTTCGACGCTCACGGATTGACCGGCCGGCTGATCGAGGAAGGCCCGTTCCAAGTCGAGCGGCCGAGCGGTGCGCAGCTCGCCGACCCGCACGATTTCGTCGCCCGGTTGAATACCGAGCATTGCAGCGGGGCTGGCCGACTCGACGTTGGCCACTTGCAGGGGGCCGTCCAGCTCGTCGCCGGCGCGGGTCACCAGCCCGTGCCAGGTGTTGCGCAGCCGCTGGACATTCAGCAGCCGGGTGGCGACCGACAGCGCGCTGTCGATGGGGATGGCAAAGCCGATACCCTGGGCACCGGCCCGCACGGCCACGTTGACGCCGATCATCTCGCCGTCGACGTTCAACAGCGGGCCGCCCGAGTTCCCGGGATTGATGCTGGCGTCGGTCTGAATCAGGTTATGGTACTTCTGCTCGTCCGACACCTGCACCGAGCGATGCAGGGCGCTAATGATCCCGCGGGTGACGGTGTTTTCATAGCCGTAGGCATTGCCGACCGCCACCACCGGCTCGCCCGGCATCAGGTCGTGCGAGGAGCCGACGTTGATGATCGGCAGCTCGCCATCGGTGTCGATTTTGATGATTGCC
>CAZHIV010000341.1:0-3719 GCA_964532675.1 uncultured Planctomycetaceae bacterium | reverse complement strand
CGAGTCTCGAAAATTGCCGTAGGTGCGCAGAATGTGGCCCGTGCTCATGATGGTGGTGAGCTGGTCCTTGAGCGTCGCGCCGGTTCCCGTGGCCGAATTGTAGTAATCGGCCGGCGGATCGTAGGCGTCGGCCAGCGCGAGCCGGGCCGTCAGCAGGGCGACGCAGAATAGCGCCGCGGAGAATCGTCGTGGCCTCATCAATGTTCCGTTCCTCGTCGCGTTGGCTAATCCCTCAGCATACACGCGCGGCGAGTATTTGCCGAGCGTTTTGTGCACATTCGCCGCCATTTATCGTCGATTCTTCAGCAGTGCGAGCGCTCCGCCGCCCTTGCCACTACGCCATTTCGACCCCATAATCGCCGCATTCTCCGGTGTCCCCTTCGGCCCTCGACTCTTGACCCTCGACCCTCGACTCTCTTATGCCCCTGCTCGTCGTCGGCTCGGTTGCTATCGATAACGTCGAAACGCCGCAGTCCCGCCGCGACGGCCTGCTGGGCGGCTCGGCCACGCATTTTTCCTACGCCGCCAGCTTTTTTACCGACGTCCAGCTCGTCGGCGTCGTCGGCGACGACTGGCCGGCCGAGCATACCGAGCTGCTGCAACGCCGCGGCATCGACACCTCAGGCCTCCAGTTGATGCGCGGCGGAAAAACATTTCGCTGGACCGGCCGCTACGAGCCGAACATGAACGACCGCGAGACGCTCGACATCGAGCTCAACGTCTTCGGCGAATTCAACCCGGTGCTGTCCGAGCAATACCGCCGTGCCGAGTACGTCTTTCTGGCCAACGGCGTGCCGGCCTTGCAGCTTAGGGTCCTCGACCAGGTGCCCGGCTGCCGGCTGGCGGTGGCCGACACGATGGAGCTGTGGATCCAAACCACGCATGCCGACCTGATGCAGCTTTTCCGCCGCGTCGACGGGCTGGTGATCAACGACAGTGAAGCCAAGCTGCTGGCCGACACGGAGAACCTCGTGCTGGCTGGCCACCGCGTGCGCGAAATGGGCCCCAAGTTCGTGGTGATCAAGAAGGGCGAGCACGGAGCGATGTTTTTCAGCGAGCACGAAACCTACGTGATGCCCGCATTCCCGACCAAAAACGTCGTCGATCCCACCGGCGCCGGCGACAGCTTTGCCGGCGGCATGATGGGCTACCTGGCGCAGCACGACGATTTCGAGCCCGAATCGCTAAAAACGGCCATGGCCTACGGCATCCTCGTGGCCAGCTTCAACGTCGAAGGCTTTGGCCTGGAACAGATGCAGCAAATCACCCGCGACGACATCGAGCAGCGCATGGCAGCGTACCGCAAGATGCTCAGTTTCTAGCCCGCAAGGAAGCGAGCCGGCGGGTTTATCCCGCCGGGACAATTCGCGAACCGGTGCATTATCCCGACCAAATCGCGAGCCGGCGGGTTTATCCCGCCGGGACAAGCCCGGCGGCTCGCCAGGGGTTCGCCCCGATCGTCGGGGTGAGAACGGTTGCGCCGCGGAATCTGGTGGGCTCAATTCGCCTCCCAACTTCCCCGCGGCGGCGGGCGCTCCTGCCTTCTCAATGCTATGTTTGCACAGGCACGGGTGGGCAGGCCCCCCGTGTGGGTCGCCGCGAACGTCGCGGCATGGCCGCCTTCTTGGGCTGCGCGATCGCTGGTTGGCTGTGCAATGATTGTCATCGTGGGTTGTATCGTCGTGATCGTCGCCGTGCTCGGCGGCTTTTCCATGGCCGGCGGCCACATCGGGGCGCTGATCCATCCTTCCGAGTTCGTGACGATCGGCGGGGCCGCGCTGGGTGGGCTCCTCGTCAGCTCGCCAAAGAAGGTGCTCATCGACTTGATGAAAGGGATCCTCGCCTCGATCAAGGGCTCGCCCTACAACAAGTCCGCTTACGAAGAAGCCTTCAAGTGCCTCTACGACTTGTTGCGGCTGGCCCGGCGCGACGGCATGCTCGCCCTGGAGCCGCACGTTTCCAAGCCGGAAGAGAGCAGCATCTTCTCCAAGTACTCGCGGATCACGAAGGACCACCACCTGCTGCATTTCATTTGCGGCGGCATGGGCCCGCTCATCGATGCTACGGTCAAGCCGGAGCAAATGGGCGACCTGCTGGATGCCGAGCTGAAAGTGATGCACGAGGAGCACGAAGCGCCGATGCACGCGCTGACGAAAGTAGCCGACGCCCTGCCCGGCTTCGGCATCGTGGCGGCGGTGCTGGGCATCGTGATCACGATGGGCCATATCGACGGCCCGCCGGCGGAGATCGGCCACAAGGTCGGTGCCGCCCTGGTGGGCACGTTTTTGGGCATTTTGTTGTCGTACGGTTTCGCCGCGCCCCTGGCGACGCGGATGGAGTTTCTGGGCCACAGCGAGGACGCGTTTTTCCGCACGGTCGCCGCGATCATCGTGGGCTTCGCGAACAATCTGCCGCCCAAGGTGGCGATCGAAATGGCCCGCCGCAGCGTGACTCGCGAGTTCCGCCCGGAACGCGACGAGCTGGACGGCTGGTTCAAAGAAGCAGAAGCAGCGTAAGAGGCGGAGGGCGGAGAGCTGAGGGCTAAGAGCCAGCAAGCCTCTGGCCCTCTGCCCTAAGCCCTAAGCCCTCAGCAGGGGACTCAACATGGCAGGCAAAGGCGGCGGTGCTTGGAAGGTGGCCTACGCGGACTTCGTGACCGCGATGATGGCCTTCTTTCTCGTCATGTGGATCACGTCGCAGAACGACGACGTCAAGAAAGCGATCGGCGGCTACTTTCAGGATCCCTGGGGCAGCGAGTCCGAAGATCGGACCGTCAGCGTCCACGCGCCCACGGGCATCACAGGCGACGCGCCTTTTTCCGATCCGTCGACCGGCATCCTGCCCGAGCGCCACCCCCAGACGAACATCGAAAACGCCACGGAGCGCGAACCCGGCGCGGCTTCCGTGTGGCAACAAAGGCAGAAGGTGCACCTGCTCACCGCCACCGACCGAAATCTACCGGCGCTGATCGTGAAATTCGACGAAGGTTCGGCGGAGCTGCCGCCGCAGGCGCAGCAGCGGCTGGCCGATTTGCTGCCGGTCCTGGTGGGCAAACGGAACAAAATCGAGATCCGCGCTCATTCCACGCGCCGCCCGCTGCCGGAGGACAGCCCGTTTCGCGACCATTGGCAGCTCTGCTACGAGCGGAGCCTGGCCACGATGCAGTTTCTCAAAGACAACGGCATCGAGCCGGAACGCATTCGGCTCAGCCAGTCGGCCTCTTACGACCCGCTCACCACCAGGCTCGAGTCGGCCTGGCAGGACGAGAACAACTACGTCGAGATCTTCGTCCTGACGGCCGTGGCGGACCGCCTACCAGGCGCCTCGCCATCAAGCGCGCCGAAAAGCGACCCGGCCGATGTCATTATCTCGGCCACGGTGACGGACAGCTCGGACAAGGCGAAGGACGGCGGTCACTAGAAGCAGTTCAACTCTCCCTCTCCCCCTGGGAGAGGGCCGGGGTGAGGGCGAGTTACCAGCAACCGATGCACCCTCACCCTGCCCTTTCCCAAAGGGAGAGGGTAAACCGGTTCTACTCTGACGGTACGCTTTCAATTCTCGACCGCCTCTGCGCAGAGCTGGTCGATGCGCACGAACTTGTAGCCGCGTTCCGCCAGCTCGTCGCACAGTCGGCCAAGCCGCGGATGAAACGGGTCCTGCCGCCCCGAGCCCAGGTGCAACAGCAGGATGAAGCCGTTCAGGCCGTGCGGGTCGTCTTT
>CAZHIV010000340.1:0-3088 GCA_964532675.1 uncultured Planctomycetaceae bacterium | reverse complement strand
ATGGGCGGCGGCATGATGTCCGGCGTGCTGCGCATCCCCCCGCGCCGCTACGGCTCCTAGGTCACGCGCACCACCTTTAACGACGTGGCCGGCCTGGGCAACGTGAAAAAAGACCTGCAGGAGATCGTCGACTTCCTGCGCGACCCGACCAAATTCCAGCGGCTCGGCGCACGGGTACCCAAGGGCGTGCTGCTGATGGGCCCGCCCGGCACGGGCAAGACGCTCTTGGCCAAGGCCGTGGCCGGCGAGGCCGGCGTGCCTTTCTTTTCCATCAACGGCTCGGAGTTCATCCAGTTGTTCGTGGGCGTGGGGGCCGGGCGGGTCCGCGACCTGTTTCAAACGGCCCAGGCGGCCGCGCCCGCCATCATGTTCATCGACGAGATCGACGCCGTCGGCCGCCAGCGCGGCGCCGGCCTCGGCGGCGGGCACGACGAACGGGAACAGACGCTCAACCAAATCCTCCGCGAGATGGACGGCTTCAGCCCAACGAGCACCGTAATCGTGCTGGCGGCCACCAATCGGCCCGACGTGCTCGATCCCGCACTGCTGCGGCCGGGTCGGTTCGACCGGCACATCACGGTCGATCGGCCGACGCTCGCGGGCCGCAAGCAGTTGTTCGAGGTCCACTCCCGCGGCGTGCCGCTGGCCGATGACGTCGATTTCGATCGCCTGGCCCGCGCCACCGTGGGCATGACGGGCGCCGACGTTCGCAACCTCGTGAACGAAGCGGCGCTGTGGGCGGCGCGCACGGACCGGGACGAAGTGCAGATGAGCGACTTCGAATACGCTCGCGACAAGGTGCTCATGGGCGCCGCCCGCGAAGAAGTGATGTCGGTCGAGGAAAAGCAGATTACGGCACATCATGAGTCCGGCCACGCGTTGCTGGCCTGGCTCACGCCCGGCTGCGATCGTGTGCATAAAGTAACGATCCTGGCCCGCGGCCGGGCGCTTGGGGTCACGCAGCTCGTGCCCGAGGAGGAGCGGTACAACATCTCGCAGCAGGATTTGCAGGCCCGCCTGGCGATGCTGCTGGCCGGCCGGGCGGCCGAGAAGATCAAGTTCGATCAGTTCAGCGCCGGTGCGGAGAACGATCTGCACGAAGCGACCAAGATCGCCCGGCGGATGGTCACGCATTGGGGCATGAGCGATCGGCTCGGCCCGGTGGCCTACCACATCAGCGAGGATCACCCGTTTTTAGGCCGCGAGATTGCCCAGCACGAGCGGCAGTTCAGCGAGCACACGGCCCAGGTGATCGACGAGGAGGTGGCCAAGATCCTGCACACGGCCGAGGACTTTGCCAAGCGCACGCTGCAGCAGCACGTCGAGCGGCTCGGCGCGCTGGCCGAGGCCCTGCTGGAACGCGAAACGCTCGACGAGGACGATCTCCGCGAGCTGATCGGCCCGGGCGTCTGGGAGGCCGCCCCGGAGCGCTCCGCCCGCGGCGGCGCGGCGCGCGTCGCCTCGCTGCGCGAGCCGTAGATCCGCCAGTCTCGGGCGGACGCCGTCTTTTGTGTTGCCAACGCTTCATTGAGCGTCACGATTGAAACCGCGCACGAATACCCTGCGGTCAGCCGCCGTATTCCGTTTGGCAGCCGGATAGTACAATCTATAGGGGGGACGATCCCTTGCCGAAGGCATTGCGTCATGAGGTTACCAATTACAGAGAGCGGAGTCACGCTGCCGAAGGCGTGGTTTGGCGACGCCACGGAAGTGGAGGTCCGCCAGGAGAACGGCCACGTTCACGTTGAGCCGGTGGAAGGCGTCCGCGCAGGGGATCAGGTCTCACCATCGGTGCCGGCGGACGACCCACTGTGGAAATTATTCGACAAGACCAGTGATTTGCCGATTACTGACGCCTCCGTCAATCTCGCCAAATATCTGTACGACTTCGATTGATGAATCGCTACTTTCTCGATGCGAGCTTCGTTATTGGCGCCGGATTGAAGCGCGACCAGAATCACGGGCGGGCCGCAGCAATGTGGCCTCAACTCTTGCAGTCGGGCGTAGAGCTCGTGACGACCGCCTTTGTGTTTGAGGAGATCGTCACGTTTTTTAACGGAAAGGGAGAGCACGAGCTCGCGGTTCATCTGCGAAATGCAGCGCGAGGGCATTTCAGAATCTCTCGCTTTCGACGTTCACTTCACTCAAGCGGGCTTCCGGGTTGTCCCGTAAGCAAACTGCTGGTTGTTCTAATGATAACTGCATGGCAAAAAAGCCTTGGCACTAGAATTAGCCGCGGTGCTACGCTTCGCAGGGCCGGCGGTGCGTAGCACCGCGGCTATCCCCCGGCTCATTCGCAATGCAGTCTTCATTAAAAAGGAGTCGAAAGATGACCACGCGGCAGAAACCGTCGTTCGACGAGCGGGTGGCGGAGTACGTGGACAGCCCCTTGATGACGCAGCGGGTGCGGTATGGGAAGCACGTCGCAGCGCGAATTGCAGGCAACTTCGGCGTCTATCGGACGCAAATTGTCCGCTCGAACAACTCGAAGAAATTGACCGGCGAGTGCACCTGTCCCTCGGAGATTTGGCCGTGCAAGCATGTGCACGCGCTGCGGGCGACCTGGGAGGCGAATCCCGAGAGTTTCTTCGACTTGGATACATGGCTCAAGCAGTTGGCACAGGAGCCGAAGGCGATTCTTGTTGAGGCGATCCGGAACATGGTGGCTGCGGAACCAACTTTCCTTAGCGTCTTTGGTGTGCCAGGTTTTGAAAGTCAAGTAGACGACGAACCTTACTAGGGGATCGTAGGTGCCCATCGTCCAAAGGCCAAATCGGCCACTATCGTATACGTTAGGCTGATCCTACCAAGACGTATGGTAAAATGAATTAGTATGAGCACCGCCGGACCCCAGTTCCTGCCCGAGCACTTCATCAACCGCGAGTTGAGCTGGTTGGAGTTCAACGCGCGCGTGCTGGAAGAGGCGGAGGACCCCGACAACCCGCTCTTGGAGCGGGCCAAGTTCCTGGCCATCTTCGCCTCGAACCTGGACGAGTTCTTCATGGTGCGAGTGGCCGGGCTGCGCGAGCAGGCGTTCAGCGACATGCTGCCGCAGGATCCGCCGGTGGACGGGCTGGAGCCGCTCGCC
>CAZHIV010000339.1:0-15002 GCA_964532675.1 uncultured Planctomycetaceae bacterium | reverse complement strand
TCGTTCGAGCTCGCGAAGCTGGGCGGGTTCTATGGCAGCTACCCGTTCATTGCGGCGCTGTTTTTGATTCCGGCGCTGTCGCTGGCGGGCGTTCCGCCGCTGTCGGGGTTCTTCGCCAAGCTCTCGCTGGTGCGGGCCGGTTTGGCGGCAGAGCAATACGCGATCGTGGCCACGGCGCTGTTCGTTGGATTGCTGACGCTGTTCTCGATGACCAAGATTTGGGCCGAGGTGTTTTGGAAAGCGAGCCCGCAGGGGTCGGCCATGGGGAGGAAAGGGCAGCGGGCAAGCGGCCCGATGGCCGACAACCGTGGCCTGATCCCGCCGATCATCGCCCTGGCCGCGATCACGATTGCGATGGGCCTGGCGGCCGAGCCGTTTTTTCAGTTGGCAGTGCGGGCCGCCGAGCAGCTTGCGAATCCTGAGATTTACTTGCGAGCCGTCCTGGAGAAGACGCCATGATCATCTTCGTGTGGAACCTGTTGCTGGCTGTGGCCTGGGCGCTGGCCGTCGGCGACTTTACGCTAACCCAATTGGCGATTGGCTTCCTGCTGGGATACGCGATCCTGTGGTTCACGCAGGGCATTTTCGGCGCTACGAAGTACTTCGCCAAAGTGGCCCAGGCCGCGCGGTTCTTCGCCTATTATTTGGCGGAGCTGGTCAAGGCGAACCTGCGCGTGGCGTACGATGTTGTGACGCCGACTCACAAGATGCATCCAGGCGTCATCGCGGTTCCGCTCGACGCGAAAACGGACATTGAGATTGCCATGTTTGCTAACCTGATTACCTTGACGCCGGGGACGCTGGGGCTGTTCCTATCGCCCGATCGCAAGGTGCTGTATGTCCATGTGATGTACCTCGACAAGGATGCTGTCACAACCCGCCGCCGGCTCAAAGAGGACTTGGAACAACGGGTCTTGGAGTTGTTACGATGAGTGTTCTGGCAACCGTCTGGTCCATGGGGGCCGCGAATCTGGCAATGGCAATGGCCGGCGCCGGTCTGCTGCTGGCTTTTATCCGTCTTGTGCGTGGGCCGAGTCTGCCCGATCGCGTCGTGGCACTCGACTTGATCGGCCTGCTGGCGATCGGCATGATCGGCGCCTACGTGGTGGCCGTTGACAAGCCGGTGCTGCTCGACTCCGCCAGGGTGCTGGCGCTGGTCTCATTCGTAGGGACCGTGGCTTTTGCGCGTTACGTGTGGCAAATGGCGAAGCAAGATGACTGATTGGATCAGTTCCGTGTTGTTGGTGATCGGCGGGCTGGCGATGCTGCTGGCGGGGGTCGGCGTGTTGCGTATGCCCGACCTCTTCTCGCGCCTGCAGGCCATAACCAAGGCAGCGACGTTAGGCATCGGCTGCTTGCTCCTGGGCGTGGCGGTACATTTTGGTAGCCTGGACGTCACGATGCGGTCCGTCCTTATCGCGGCGTTCGTGTTCTTAACCTCTCCCATCGCCGCGCACATCATCGCCCAAGCCGCCTACGCCGTCGGCGTACCGTTGTGGGACGGAACCGTCATCGACGAATTGAAGCATGCGGGGCACAGCGACGAACGGTCCACGGACCCAATCTGATCGGCGTGTCCCAGTCTTCCTGGGGGACGATTGTGGCCGGGGAAGGGCGGGGTCACTCCACCGCCTTGCGTGTGTCGTTGGCCTCTGCGCGCGGGGGCTGACGAACTTCCACGCGCACCTCGACGGATGACGGGGCGCCCCTCGGTAAGCGCACGTCCTCGGGCAAAACTAATTTGGCCTTCGTAGTCGTCGTTTTGCTGAATTGTCCAAGAGGGATCGGCTCGGTAAAGATTGTGTCCAGTTCGACCGAATTCGAGCTCAGCAGAGTAGCCTGGATCCTGGGCGGACTAGGCGTGATGGAAACGAGTTCAGCCGGGGGCGGCACACGTCCGGTGGTTGCCGGTTTGACGATCAGCTCGATGTTACGCGGACGGTGCAGGATCACGGTGATCGTTCGCGGCGAGATACGGTCGATCTCCAGGGTGCCCGTGCGCCGGATCCGCGTGTCGTCCAGTTCGACGCGATGTTCGCCGTCCTCGTGCCGGCTCAGGTCAATCGAGAATTTCAGTTCGGCGGGATCCAGCAGGTTAAAGGCGCGTTGATAGCCGCGCAGCGTGATTCGTGCCTGGACGGGGGTTGTATCGTCGAGGACGAGGTCTTCCGGGCGGTTGCGATATTCGATGGGGACGTTGAACGTCTGCTGGATCGTCTCCGCTTCGTAAACCATCAGGACCCAGGCCAGGCACGCCACGAGCAGGGAGGCCACCTTCAGCCGGGCGTTCTCTCGCACGAGTCGTGTCCAGAACGTCTTCTCCTGCTTGGGAAAATGGCGCTCATGGAATCGAAACAGGCGATTCTTGAGATCGGCTGGGGCCGTCATCCGGTTCAGTTTGCCGCGTTCGGCGACGCTCACCTGGCCGCGCTCTTCGGATACGACGATACACAGCGCATCGCACGACTCCGACAAGCCCAATGCCGCGCTATGGCGCGTGCCGCGCGTCCCCAGTTCCTGCAGGTTTTTCGAGAGCGGCAGGTGCACCGCGAACAGCCGCAGCCGTGCCTGGTCGATGATCGCGGCGCCGTCATGCCCCATGGAGTGGGGATCGAAGATGCTGTCCAGCAAGGGTCTGCTAATATGGGCGTCGATGGGAATGCCACCATCGATGTGCCGATCCAACGGGTCCTTTCCCTTGAGTACGATGAGCGCACCGACCTTTTTCGGGGCGAGGTCAAAGGCCGTTTCGACCAGCACGTCGATTTGGCTGAGCCGCGGCGCGGGCTGCAAACGATCGCGCAAGGTTCCAAAGGCGGCGAGCCGTTCGAAGGCTCGTCGAAGATCCTCTTGGAATACCACGATGAGGGCGATCAACAGCACGGCGAAGACGGCCTGGAACAGGAAGACCGTCATGTACATGTTGAACGCCCGCGCCACGAAGTAGACAAGTGTCAGCAGCCCCACGCCGACGAACACGTATCGCGACGTGGTCTCCTTGAACCACGTCAAGCCCGTATAAATGAAGACGGCGACGAACGCGATGTCGAACGCGTCCGCAATGCGAAAGGAGCGGTACAATTCTTCGAACGGCTCCATACAGTCCTCATCCAGTTGAAGAGAAGGCCGCACTTCTTCAACGAGCCCAAGGGGGAGGGTCGTGACGGTTTGCGTGCCCGACTATTCTACCGCCGGCAAGCGGCGAGCTCCAAGATTGAAGAATTGGCGATAAGTGATCGGCGCCCCGGCGATCGGTCGTCGCATCGCTCAGCAAATCAGCCTGAACGATGTGAGACCCTATGTGCTAGAATCGTCCCCGGTCCAGGGCTTGCGAAGCCGTAATGGGGCCGGGCTAGTTATACCGCTGTCGCGAGTCGGAGGAGCTCCGGGATCGATGAGAACTATCGAATCTCTTTTCAAGGTGTTTGTGGAATTGCACCCGGAAGATGCGGCGCGCGCCGTGGAAGCCCTGCCGCCGGAGGAAGTCGGCCGGCTCTTCAAGAATATGCCGACGTACACGGCGACCGGGCTATTGGAGCGCTTGCAGCCGCACGTCGCCGCCCAGCTTCTGCAGCAGACGACCACCCGGCGATGCGGCGAATTGCTGGCCGAATCCGATCCTCGCGTCGCCTCGGCAATTATTCACCACTTGGAGGAGGGTCAGCGCGAGCAAGTGCTCGGCGGCCTGCCGGAGGATACATCGCGGACACTTCGCGAACTGGCTGAATACCCGGCCGAAACGGCGGGCGGCATGATGGACGCCAAAGTGGCCGCGATTTCCATCGATCTCACGGCGCAGCAAGCCATCGCGGCCATACGCAAGGCGCCGCGCGAAGCACTGTACTATCTTTACGTCACGCAGCGAGATGGCCGGCTGGCAGGCGTGCTGAGCATGCGCGATCTGCTGCTGGCGTCGCCGCGCGACGCGATCGAGCCGCTCGTCCGCCGATCGGTCGTGAGCGTGTCGCCCACGATGCCGCGCGAGGATGTCGTCGATCTGATGAGCGAGAGAGGGTTTCTTGCGCTGCCGGTCGTCGATTTGGATGGAAAGCTGCTGGGCGTGGTCAAGTACGACGAAGCACTCCAGGCGGGCAAGCTGGAGGCGTTCGAGGATTTGCAAAAGATCGTTGGCGCCGGCGGCGATGAACGGGCACTGTCGCCCGTCTCGACGGTCGTGCTGCGGCGGCTGCCGTGGTTATACGTCAATCTGCTGACGGCGTTCATGGCGGCGGCGGTCGTCGGGCTGTTCGAAGGCATCATCGCGCAGGTCACCGCACTGGCCGTGTTGCTGCCCGTCGTTTCCGGACAGGGCGGAAACAGCGGCTCGCAGTCGCTCGCCATCGTGATGCGTGGCTTGGCGTTGCGAGAAATCGTGCCCGGCACGGCCAGACGCGTGCTGCGCAAGGAGCTGTTCGCCGCGCTGATCAACGGCCTCGCGGTGGCGCTGGTGACGTCCGGCGTCGTCTATCTCTGGAGCGCGAGCGCCGGCCTTGCGCTCGTGATCGGGTTGGCAATGGTGGTGAACATGACGGCGGCTAGTATCACCGGCACCCTGATCCCCTTAGGGCTGCGCGCCCTGGGTCGCGACCCCGCGCAATCCGCCGCCATTTTCCTGACCACCGTCACCGATATCGTCGGCTTCGCCTCCTTCCTGGGCTTCGCCATGCTATTTATGAAGTGGCTAGTCTGAGCGGAAGAGGGGCCCCTTGGCGCGAATCTATCCCAGTCTTCGTCGAGCGTTCCCGGCAGCCTGGATTCGCTTCCCACGCGTCCGGTTAATTCATCGCCCAGCGCTTCGGGCCGGAGAAGTGCAAATCTACATGACGCGATCTGCCGCCCAGGGGTAGCGTCGGCCGGTCTTGAATTCTTTGTATGGCGCCGCGATCGGCGCATGGATCGAATCGGGATTGAACGGCGTGTCGAACGACTTGAGTACTGGCACGATCTCTGCGTCGGCATACCCTAGCCCGTGCAGCTCGAAGAAATCGCCGTTTACATCGAAGAGCTGTACCCATGTCGCTGAGACACGCACAAGGCGAAGCGTGCGCAGCTCGTTGCGCGTGCGTCGAAAGAACGCTATCGCCGCGTCAACCCCTCCGTCCGCAAAGTCATGCGTCGCCAGGGGCTCGGTCATAGCGGCGATACCCAAGTCCAGAGACATTCCTCAAATGCCAAGGCGAGTAGCTCATCAGCACGTCGTTCGCTCTCGGTGCCCTCATTCTCGCGGCCGTCAACGGCCTCGCCAACGCGCGGCGATGTGCGTTCTACCCGATCGATCGCCAACAGCAGCGGCACGCTTTCAGGGACGGAGGCAACGGTTCGGCTAGGATCAAGGCGCCTCTGTTGTCGCGGACCGGTATCTCCTTGCGCAGGATCGGATTCAAACAATTCAAGTCCGGTTCGACTCGTTTCGTCTGTCTCTTGTACCGGTTGCTTTGAGCTTGTCACGACCGTGGCAGATGGCGTAGAGGCGTCATCAAATGCTGGTTGCATGAACCCGGAGGAGGTCTGCGGGATGTCGTGGGTATCTGGGCTGATCGCTACATCGCCACCAATTTCCGCCGTGTTAGACTGTTGAACACCACTGCTCCCCAGCGCCTTGCGCCACAGCACGTAATCAGCGGCGTCGACGGTGCCGTCGCGATTGCCGTCGGCTGAGCGAAGAACGGTTGAGCCGAACGTCTTGGTCCACGTCTCATGGTCGTTTTGGTCGATGGTGCCGTCGATGTTGTAATCGGCCGGAAGCGGATTGATGTAGCGGACGCGGAAAACGCGGGCACCCGCATCGATCGGCGTCGCGGCATCCAGGTCTCTGTAGAGTTCTGTGAAATAGAGCCCATCGGGGCCGGCGGCGAGGCCGACGACGGTTCCTTTGCCGATGCCGACGTATTCGACGAGGGTCGTGGGTCCGCTGACGAGCTCGCCGTTGGCATCCAGCTCGAAGTGCACGATGCGCTTGCCCCGAGATTGTGGCCCGGTGGCGTACGTGGGGCCGGACTCGCTGACGAAGGCGAGGTCCTGCATCGATGCCGGGAACTGGCTGCCGCCGAACGTCTCTGGTTGAACGAAGGAGATGTTGACGGGGGCGTGGGCCGGATTCCAGTTGTAGATGGCGTTGATGGTCATCGACGCGTCGCTGTTGTCCCAACCGAAATTGTCGCCGGGGTTGACTTGGGCAAATCGATCGATGCTTGGGCCATTCTCTACCTCGTAATGCTTACCGTCCGACGCCCGCCACGCGCCGCCAAACGGATTGCGTAAGCCGTAAGCATAGACGTAATCGCGGGCGTTGATGCCGTCGGCCGCGTTGTAGAAAGGGTTGACGCTGGGCGCAGAACCATCCAGATTCATACGCAGCACCTTGCCGCGGTACGAGTTCAGGTTCTGCGCGGTGGTGTAGTCGAATCCGTCGCCCATGTGGACGTACAACATTCCATCGGGGCCGATGGTGACGTTCGAGATTTGATGGGACTGCCCCTGGTTTTCCCCGACCATGTTTCGAATGACAGTCGGCGGCCCCGCGGCCGTGAGACCGCCGTCGTTGCTGGTGAATCGCAGTACCTGCGGGTGGTGGACGGAACTTGGATTCGCGGGGTTGGTAGCCGTCACGCGCGTGGCGAAAACATCGCCGGTGAGCGGATCGACGGCAATGCCTGTGAGGCCTTGTTCGCCGGATCCGGGAAAGAAACCAGTGGGGTCGAAATTCAGCAGGCCCGTCGCATAATCGCTGACCGTGAAATCGTTCGTGACGACCTTGATCGTGCCGTACAGTTCCGTGACGTAAAACAGTGGATCGCCTGGATTCGGGCCCGGATTGGGCACGAACGCGATGTTGGTCGGTAATTGCAGCCCGTCGGCGACGGCTTCCACGACGAAGCCCGGTTCCATTGCGAGGAAGGGAACGGGAAGATTGGCCCGCCGTGCCAGATCGGAGAAATCGGGCTCCGACTGGGCGGCCGTGCCGTAATAAGTTGAACCCTCCGAGGCGACCCACAGATCGAGCCGCTGGTTGGCGCCGAGGTTGACCGCCGGCAGATAGACTATGTGCTCCTGGCCGTGATCGTCCTGGAATGTCAGGTCAGTCTGTCCCAGTGCAAGCCCGTTCGATCCGGCCTGGAGCACGGCCCGGAGATCGGCATGATCGGCCAGCGGCGGTGGATTGGTGACGACGTGCGGCGATCCGCCCCCGGCAATGGACAATAGCAAACCTCCAGCGGCCGCTTCGAGTCGCAACTCGGATTGATTGGGAAGCGACGACGGGAGAGCGACGTCATTGCCAGCTTCATCCAGCCATTCCGGCGACGGCGTCGCGCGGACGTCGAGCAATTCCAGTGGAAACACCGTCGACGCGGCCCCCACATGGAACCGGCGCGTCGCGTAGCTGCTTACCGAACCGGCATCGTCGCGGAACCGAACGCGCAGCTCGTATTCGCGGGTCGACGGATTCAGCAGGTCCATTGTCCGGGAGCCGCCGGTGCCGTCGCTGGTAATCGTGACTCGAAAACCACCGATCACATCGGGAAAGAACTCCTCCACCTTGGCGTCGAACTTCAGCGTGTAGTCGCCGGAGACGGTGGCCGTGACAACTTGCGTGACGCTCGCGTCGACCGGAGCACCGGGACTTCCACGAAACCCTTTGAACCAGGCGCCCTTGTTTCCGCTGCTGGCGGCCCTGGTGTCGGCCTGAAACTGGGCCGCCGGCTCCACGCCGTCGGTTTGGGCCGTCATCACCCAATTGCTGTTGCTTGTTTGGGTGCCTGCAGTCGCCAGCTCGAAGCTGCCGTCGTGGATCAAATTCTGGCTTGTCGGCGATAGCAGCATGAAATTATCGACCATTCCGGATATCGATGCGCCCGAGCCTCCCATGGCATCGATCATTTCGGCAACGACGGTGAGATGATCGCCCGCGGTCACGCCGGGCAGGGTCAGGGTGTAGGTGTTGAATTCGAAACTCGCCACGGAATCGGCGATCAAGTCGGTGCGGCCGGCGTGAGAATTGATGAACACGCCGTCGCCCAGGTGCGTGTGAAGCCGCTCGACTCCCGCGATGCCGAGGGTCTGCCAGACGGGCTCTGGATTTGAGCCGACCGTCCAGATTTCCCAATCGGTCGAGAGGTGAAGATCTCCGTCGGTATCCGAGAAACCGACTGCCTCCATGTGTACGTCGCTGGGGTTAAGCGGCTGTGCATCGACAGCCGGCTCCGTGATTGCGGGCTCGGCCGGCGCATTATTCGGCCCGTTCGGCAGGCCGACGACGTGGACATAATTGATCCGGGTTGCCATGTTGCCCGCCGAGCCCTGATCGAGCGTGAGTCGACCATCGCTGACGCTTACCTGTTGCGTGAGTGTAAGAAAGCTGCCCGGTGACAGAGCGACGGCGCTCCAATAGTTCACTCCTTCGACGTTTAAGGTGTGGGTGCTGCCAAACTGTGGATCGCCGATGGAAACGGCGACTTCGTACAGACCGTTGGGAAGGGCGAACTCCCATTTTTGGTTCTGGTGGAAGTGGATGAGCGTGTCGAGGCGTTGATCTGGCTGGACGCCGCGATCGCGAGACACGTCGGTATGGTCGCTCGACCAGCCGTAAAAGAGGCCGCCGCCACGGTCGCCGAAGACCTGGCCGACATCCGGCAGATACCGCGTCGGCACGGTAGCGCCCGCCAACTGAAAATTGACCAGGTGAGTATCCCCGGCCAACAGCATCCGCGGTTCCAAGGATTCGATCCAAAGCCGACGGGCTCTTAGGACCGATGTGCGCGAACGGCGCCGCCTATTACCGAGCTGCCAATTCATAAGAGGTCCTGCACAGTTGCGACTTAACTACCTGGCCTGGTCAAATCTTGATACCGTCGACCGGCCGTGGCGACGCGGCGAGTCCTTCAGAATAATGGGAATTCGCGTCAAAAGAAAGAACTTTCGGGAGCCACGGGCGGTGTATTTCGCGAAATAGGGCCACCATTGAGCGTTCGGCCATGGACGCGACGAGGGGGCACTTTCTCGCGGGTTGGTTTAGTGCGATGATTCGGCGAGAGTCGAACGATAGCTTGGAGCAGCCTTGTGACTTCCCATTCTTTGTTTCGCCAGGAAGAGCCGGTGATCGCGGTCGGACTGTTAGACCGGTGCGCATCGGTCCGCATCGGGTTGCAAGTTCCCTATATGGATTCGGCCGGCGTCGTCGTGCCTGCGGGCGAGCTTCACGTCGAGAGTCGCGATGGCGAGCTTAGCTGTGGTGGAGTTTGGAAGGGAGAAGCCCGCGAGCTGACTTTCACGCCCGTTGATAGCGACGGCGGGGAGTTCAGCCTTGATGTTACGATTGGCATCGATTTCCATTGGCAGCAGCAGGAAAGGCAGACGTTCCGCGGCGCTTTGCAGCTTCTGTCGCAGCCCGACAACCGGCTTGCGGTCGTAAATCGAATCCCGCTGGAGGCATACCTGACCTCGGCGGTGTGCTCGGAGATGAAAGCCAGCGCGCCGGCGGAGTTTATCAAGGCGCACGCCATCATTTCGCGGAGTTGGTTGCTTGCGCAGCTTGTGGCCCGCGGCGAGCCAGTCAACGATGGCGGCCAAGTAAAGGCGGATCGAGCGGAAGAGCGCGTGCGGTGGACCGACCGCGAAGCGCATGCGGATTTCGACGTGTGTGCCGACGACCACTGCCAGCGATATCAAGGGACCGCGCGGATCGACGCCCCTGGCGTCGTTGCGGCGATCGGCGCGACGCGGGGCGAAGTGCTAACGTACGACGAACTTCCCTGCGATGCGCGATTCAGCAAGAGCTGCGGCGGCGTGAGCGAAGTCTTCCAGACTGCATGGGGCGAAGCGGACGTGCCCTACCTGGTAGCATTGCGCGACGCCCCCGGACCAAACAGAAAGCCGCCGCCCTTATTCGACGATCCGTCCATGCGCGAATTCCTGCTATCGCCGCCGACGTCTTACTGCGATTGCCGCGATGCGTCGTTGCTCCAGAGCGTTTTGAATGATTACGATCTGGCGACCGAGGGCTTCTTCCGCTGGCGAGTGAGGCTGCCGGCCGAGGAGGCGGGCCGCCTTGTCGAGCGGAAGCTGGGAATCGATTTAGGGCGACTATTAAACCTGGAGCCGGTCGAGCGGGGGCCTTCGGGACGATTGAAACGGCTGCGGCTAGTTGGCGAACGGAGTTCGCTGGTGATCGGCAAGGAATTGGAGATTCGGCGAGCGCTCTCGGAAACGCACCTGTACAGCTCGGCCTTCGTGGTGGACGCCGAGGGACTGCCGCAAAGGCCGGAAGCGTTTTTGCTGACCGGCGCCGGCTGGGGCCATGGAGTCGGCCTTTGTCAAATCGGTGCGGCAGTCATGGCGGAGCAGGGAGCAGATTATCGCCAGATGCTGGAACATTACTATCCAGGCACGCAGGTCGAACACTTTTACAGATAACAGTCTGCGATAACCGGGACCAATGATCGAAGTTCGCGACCTTCGCAAGACGTTTGGCTCGCCTTCCGTCGCGGCCGGCATTTCCCGATCAGTCTTTTTCCGGCGTTTTGACGTGAAATTCTCGCTGCGAGCAAAGCCAACCGGCGAGTGCAGTAAAGAGAACGCTGGCAGCTAACAAGACCAACACGCACGTCGAGAGCGACGGGTGCTCGGCGAGAGCCGGGTCCGCCTTGATGTCGAGCAACCAGGCCGTCGCGGCGACGTCGTCTTCTCCGCCGTGCGGCCAGGCGACGACGAAATTCAGCGTGCGGTACGCGATGAGCCGGGTATAGTAAACTATCGTAATCAACCTCAGGCTCAGCGGGAATGTTGCCAAAAGGCCTTCCACGATGGCCGTGTAGAGCACGCCAGCCACCAAAACCCGCTTCGTCAACAGGCTCATCAGCCCGAACAAGCTGCAATAGGCGACGACCGCCAGCGATAGTATGGCGCACGCCCAGAGACAGCGATGCGAAACAACCGCAAGCTCGGCCCCGCTGCGGAAATAGATTGCCGCGAACGTTAGCAAAGTCAATCCAATCACGAGCAGCACGGTCGTTGTCCACGTCGCGACCATCTTTACGGTGTAAATCAGCCACTTCGGGATCGGACGGATGAGCAAGTAAGTAATGGTTTGATCTTCCTGCTCGTCTTGGATAATCCCGGAGGCATATAAAAGCGCGACCAGCGGCAGCAGGGCTTGCGGAATCAGAATCCACAACAAGAGGAATTCAAGGAGCAGGCTCGGCACGTCGGAGGCAGTGAGCCGGATGAGCGTCGCGAGACCCGCGGGAATGAGGAATAGCAGCGTCATGGCAATCCACCGCCGCCCGTGCAAATGTTGCCGCAGGGTCAGGGCGTACAACGTCCTCCATATGCCGATTCGAGACATCCCCGGAGTTGCGTTCCGTGAAAGGCCCTGCGTCTCGTTCGCGGTGGACTGGGTAGTTGTGGAGATCGTCACGGGCTCACCAAATACCGAAAGACTGCTTCCAGGTTATCGTCGTCGGAGTAAACGGATTGAATCGCCAGCCCGTTTTCGAGCGATACGGCGGGCAGCCGGCCGTAAAACGCGTCCGGCGAACGAGTTTCCACCATCAGCGCGTTCTCTTGCGGCAATAGCCGAACGCCTTCCACGTCGTCCCAGTTCACCACCCGCGCAGCGAGCCGGCGGTAGTCGTCGCATACCAACTTAATGTGATGCGGGTGCTTATCGATCAGGTCGCGAATCTGCCGCACGTGACCCTCGGCCACGAGCCGGCCGCGGTTCAAGAGCACGATATTCGGAGTTAGCGATTGCACCTCGTGCAACACATGGCTCGAAACGAGAACGGTCTTTCCTTCGTTTCCCAAGCGAACAATGATTTCGCTCAAGTCGCGGCGGGCCAGCGGATCGGTTCCGCTCAACGGCTCGTCGAGAAACAGCGCATCCGGATCGTGGACCAAGGCCTGGGCCACTTTGATCCGCTGTCGCATTCCCTTCGAGTAGCCGCGGATTTCGCGGCCCTGATGCCGCGTCATGCCGACGGCTTCCATTGTCCGCTCGGCCGCCGCGCGGGCCGCTTTGGGAGCTAGGCCGCTAAGCCGGGCGCATGTGAATACAAACTCCCATCCGGTCATCCATTCGTAAAAGGCGTCCTGCTCGGGGCAGAGGCCGATCCGGCGATTGAGCGAAGCGTTATTCCAGACCCGCTCGCCGAGCACGCGGACCGTCCCCTGGCTGGGCCGCAACTGCCCCGTGGCCAGTTGCAGCAGCGTTGACTTGCCGGCCCCGTTCGGCCCGAGCAGGCCGGTGACGCCCGGTGCAATGTGGACGGTCAGCTTGTTGACGCCAATGACATTGCCGTACCACTTCGAAACATCCTGGAAGGCAACGATCGGCGTCATTTGAGCCGGTCCAGTGATTTGATGGACAGGTTGAGAATGCATACGGAAATCCCGAACAGGCCAATCAATACGGCGGCGGACCAATGCCACGGATACTGCGTGCTCACCATCATCATTAAGAACGGTCCGCGCTGCCCCGGCGGCGACAACTGGCTAAGCCTCTCCCAGGCGGCATTCGTTCCGAGCAAGCGCTCGCCGACTCGGCCCAAGTTCGCCGTATAAGAAACGAGCGGCCGCCAGTTCGACTTGGCCGCCTCGATTTCTGCCAGGAGAACCTGTTCGCCCATCCAATCACGCGGCTGTGTTTCGGTCTGCTGCATTCGCTGCGCTTGGTCGACTTGCATAAGGATCACAGACACGGTGCTCGAGATAAACCAGAGGCCCATCCAAAGCAAAGCCACGTACCGCGAATTGCGTGACAGCGACGACAGCGCGAGCATCAACATGCCGGCCGACACGGCGATCACCAACCCATAGGCCACGCTGCCGAAAAGGATTCCCACCGTGTCGCGGAATATGGTGATATCCAAGCTGAACAAGAGCCCTAGCACGTACGCCACGAGTGCCGGCAAGATGATTGCGATTGCCAGCAGTGCCACGATGATGCCCAGCTTCCCGAGATAATAGTCGATCCGCCGCAATGGTCGCGAGAAGTACAGCGGCAACGCATTGTAGCGGAGATCCTGGCTGATCAGGTTCGGCCCCACCAAGAGCACGAGGATCATCGCCAGCCACTGTTCCCACGATAGAAAGTAGTGGAAGCAGATAGTCCAGATTTCGATGCGATAGTCGCGCGGTCCGATCAGGATCGGCCGGCCCAGAAGCGACGAAAGCAGCGGCTTTACGGACTCGACCAGTTCGGACTGTTGCTCGACGAGTCCCCACATGCACAGTACAAACGCGAGCACGATCGCCGGCAGCCAGGTAATGAACAAGAATACTCGCACCAGCCGTCGCTGCAGGGCGCTGCGTACGCCGCGACGGGTGATAGCCAGCCAGCGCCAGCGGTGGCTTGAAATGCTTCCCGACCAGTGCTGATAGCCTTGATCGAAAACCGGCATTACGACTGCTCCACGGCATTCAAGAAGACTTCTTCAAGCGTACTTCGTTGAGGCCGCAAGTAGCGGATCTGCTCCTGCTCCGCGGCGGCGACTTGCCAGAGCAACTGCTGCGACTGGTTCGACGGAATGCGCACGCGCAGCACGTCGTCTCGCATTTCGGTGCCGCAATCGTGCGATTGGAGCCGCTCGGCGAATCGGGCCAGGTTGCCTTTTAGTCGCACGTCGTAGGTGCGTGCGTGGAGCCGCTTGAGCTGCTGGATTTCGCCTTGGGCGAGCAGTTTGCCGCCCCCCAGCACGACGACGTAGTCGCACACCGCCTCGACGTCCGGCAAAAGATGGCTCGAAAACAGCAAGTTCATGCCTTTGTTGTGGGCGAGGTCGTGCGCCAAGTCGAGCACTTCCCGCCGGCCGGCGGGATCCATGCCGTTCGTCGGCTCGTCGAGAATCACTAATTGTGGGTCGTGCACGATGGCCGATGCCAGCTTGAGCCGCTGCTTCATGCCCGTCGAATAGGATTCGACTTTGCGATATCGGGCTTCGCCGAGACCGACATAGTCCAGCACTTCGTGCGCCCGCTGCAGCGAGTCCTTCGTCGACATCCCCACGAGCTCTCCGGCATACGCGACGAATTCGACCCCTTCCACGTGGGGAAACAGGCACTCGTCCTCGGGCGCGAAACCAACCTCGCGCCGTATGTCGAGGGCCCGCTGCCGAAAATCCATGCCCAGCACTTCGCCCGTGCCGCTATCGATCGGGATCAGCCCCAGCAGCGAGCGTATCATCGTCGTCTTGCCGGAGCCATTCGGCCCAAGCAATCCGACGGCGCCTCGCGGGACCAGCAGGGAGAGATCGTCAAGCGCACGGAGTTTGCCGTAGGTCTTCGTAACGCCTGCAAACTGAAACAGCGTGGCTACCATACGCAGCCAGTGTAGCCGCGAGAAGTAGATAGTCCAAGCAGCAGCTCGTCACTGCACGCCGGTTGCTCGTCGTTGCCGCTGGCCCGACTCAATCGTGCCGGGGTTCGATGTGAGGTGGTCCGAGGAGGGCTGCGCGGTAGTTCCCTCAGAATTAGAAGAGAGGGGGCCAGATATGCGCGATCAGCATCAGAATGAGCGGCGCACGCGGCGAAGTCGTTCGCCCTGGTCGTCCGATCCTTTATTCCAGCGGACCTGCCGTCTACCGTTCACCTGCCGTGAGTCGGGCTGAAAGGATTTGAACCTTCGACCTCTTGGTCCCGAATCGCCTCAGGCCGACTGCGAGAATTGGCGTTTTCCCCGGGGCTTCCGAGTATTCTAACAATGAATCGCCACTTTGCAACCATTACGCCGGATTGCACTACGTATCAGCGATTATCGGTAGACAGAAGCCCATAAGTCGGTACTTACCGTCCTTCAGAAGGGGTCGGTGGTACATCGCCGAAGTTTTGCCATTCCAATTTCGACGTCACCTTGGAAAAAAACACCAACGGTGGTGTTATTGAGTTTGTACAAGCGTAGCTGCTTGGCTAATCTAAAAGCCCAGGAATTCTGCTTTAAGCCCCCTCGCTCAGCCCAATAAAGGTGTTACGGCCGCGAACTCCGCAAAAACGACCGCCGAACATGGGGC
>CAZHIV010000338.1:0-3086 GCA_964532675.1 uncultured Planctomycetaceae bacterium | reverse complement strand
GAAGCCGCAGGTGGGCATCGCCAGCATGTGGTTCGAGGGGAACCCCTGCAACATGCACCTGTTGGACCTGGCGGCGGAGGTCAAGAAGGGCGTCGAGGCCGCCGGACTGGTGGGGATGCGGTTCAATACGATCGGCGTGTCGGACGGCATTTCGATGGGCACCGACGGCATGAGCTACTCGCTCCAGTCGCGCGACCTGATTGCGGATTCGATCGAAACGGTGATGAGCGCGCAGTGGTACGATGCGTGCATCGTGCTGCCGGGGTGCGACAAGAATATGCCGGGGTCGCTGATCGCGCTCGGCCGATTGAACCGGCCGGGGTTCATGGTGTACGGCGGTACGATCCGCGGCGGGCGCACGACCGCAGGCGAGGCGATCGACATTGTCTCGGCGTTCACCTGCTACGGCGCGCAACTAGCCGGCAAGATGACCGATACCCAGCGGCGCGAGGTGGTGCGGCGGGCGTGTCCCGGGCCGGGCGCCTGCGGCGGCATGTACACGGCCAACACGATGGCCTGCGCGATCGAAGCGATGGGCATGACGCTGCCGTACAGCTCGTCGCTGCCGGCCACCGATCCGGGCAAGCTGGAGGAGTGTCGCCGCGCCGGGGATGCGATCCGGCTCTGCATGGAGAAGGACATCAAGCCGCGCGACGTGATGACGCGCGAGGCCTTTGAGAACGCGATGGCGATCGTGATGGCGGTGGGCGGCTCGACGAACGCCGTGCTGCACCTGATCGCGATGGCCCGCGCCGTGGAGGTGCCGCTGTCGATCGACGACTTCCAGCGCACGAGCGACCGCGTCCCCTATCTGGCCGACCTTCGGCCGAGCGGGCGGTACGTGCAGGAGGATTTGCACGGCGTCGGCGGCACGCCGGCGGTGATGAAGCTGCTGCTGGAAGAAAAGCTGCTCAACGGCGACTGCCTGACGATTACGGGCAAGACGGTGGCGGAAAACCTAGCCACGTTGCCAGGGCTCAAGGCGGGGCAGGACGTCGTGCGGCCTGTGTCGCAGCCCCTCAAGCAGACGGGGCACATTCGCATCATGCGCGGCAATTTCTGCCCCAGCGGCGCGGTGGCCAAGATCACCGGCAAGGAGGGCCTGCAGTTCACCGGCACGGCGAACTGCTTCGACTCCGAGGAGCTTTTTCTGGCCGCAATGCAGCAGCAGAAGATCAAAAAGGGCGACGTCGTGATTATCCGGTACGAAGGACCGCAGGGCGGACCGGGAATGCCGGAGATGCTCTCGCCCACCGGCGCGATTGTCGGCGCGGGACTGGAGAAGGACGTGGCGCTCATCACCGACGGCCGCTTCTCCGGCGGCTCCGCGGGCTTCATCGTCGGCCACGTAACGCCCGAGGCGCAAGCCGGCGGGCCGATCGCCCTGGTGCAGAACGGCGACCGGATCACGATCGACGCGGAGGCGAACACGATCACGGTCGACTTATCGGACGACGAGCAGGCCCGCCGCCGCCAGGCGTGGACCGCCCCGCCCTACAAGGCCACGCGCGGCACGCTGTATAAGTACATCAAGAACGTGAAGAGCGCTTCGGAGGGCTGCGTTACGGACGAATGAATCGAGGAAGGCAGTTTGGAACGCTAATCACCACTAATCTGCACTAATACCATTAGCGGCTATTAGCGATAATTAGCGTTCCTCCTCATTTCTCAATCTGAGCGAGGCGCGGAAATGTTTGAAGAAGAAGGCTATCAATTGATGGGAGCCGCGTTCGAGGTCTATAACGAGCTCGGCTACGGCATGAAGGGCGGGCTGCAATGGAAGCGATTCATACTGTCCGATCTACATCCCAGGAAAGAGCTGACGCTTGCCTTGGTAGAACCCGATTCCTCGCATTAGCGATTATTAGCGTTGATTAGCGTTCCTCGCACCCTGCCCTCCTGCTGGCTGCTGCGCTATAATCCGTGAGTGGAGATTTCCGTAATCCTTAGCTCACGATAGGCAGCGATGGCCACTTCCTTAACGACAAAAGCCTCGACGCTGGCGGAGCTACGGT
Source organism: uncultured Planctomycetaceae bacterium (assembly GCA_964532675.1). GTDB lineage: Bacteria > Planctomycetota > Planctomycetia > Pirellulales > Lacipirellulaceae > JABDGM01. Next base: position 1,071 of record CAZHIV010000338.1, on the reverse strand, counting down.
CCAGCGGGTGGCAGAGTAAGAGCGTCAAGCAGGAGATTCACGACAACTTCCTGGCCAGGCTGCAGGCGGGCGAGGAGCTGTATCCGGGCATCGTCGGCTACGACGACACCGTGCTGCCGGAGCTCAACATCGCCATCCTGGCGCAGCACGACCTGTTGTTCCTGGGCGAGAAGGGACAGGCCAAGAGCCGGCTGATGCGGCTGATGGTGTCGTTTCTCGACGAGGAAATTCCCTACATCGACGATCCGCATATCCCGTTGCACGACGATCCGAACCGGCCGATCACTCGCCGCGGGCGGCAGCTTGCGACGAGCGTGCCGGCCGACGAGGTGCCGATCGCCTGGTGGCACCGCGACGACCGTTACGCCGAGCGGCTTTCGCCCGGCACCAAGTTCGCCGACATCATCGGCGAGATCGACCCGGCCAAGCTGGCGGCCGGCGTGAGCATGGGCATGGAAGACGCCCTGCACTTCGGCCTCATTCCGCGGCTGCACCGCGGCATCTTCGCCATGAACGAACTGCCCGAGCTGGACGAGCTGGTGCAGGTCGGGCTGTTCAATATTCTCGAAGAGCGCGACGTGCAGATTCGCGGCTATCCGGTGAAGTTCGACATCGACGTGCTGATCCTGTTCAGCGCCAACCCGGCGACGTACAACCGCTCCGGCAAGGTGATCCCGCAGCTCAAGGACCGGATCGGCTCGGTCATCCACACGCACTACCCGCTGGAGCGCGACTTGGGCATTCAGATCGTGGAGCAGGAAGTAGAGGGGATTTCGGATTTCGGATTTCGGATTGCGGATTCAGAAAGCGATTCCTCCGACAATCCGCAATCCGCAATCCGCAATCCGCAATCGTCCGAAGTCGTTGTTCCCTACTTCATGAAGGAGCTTGTGGAGGAGATCAGCCGCTCGGCGCGGCGGAGCAAGTATATCGATCAGCAGTCGGGTGTGAGCGCGCGGCTGTCGATTGCGAATTATCGCACGATGGTGGCTTCGGCGAGGCAGCGGGCGGCGGTGCTGGGCGAGCAGCCGGCCGTGCCGCGGATCAGCGACCTCGGCCATCTGTACGCCT
>CAZHIV010000337.1:0-9603 GCA_964532675.1 uncultured Planctomycetaceae bacterium | reverse complement strand
CAACCGCATTCGCACCGTGAAGCTGCCATCGGGGCGCAACGAGACGGGCTCGCCCTGCAGGGTGACGTGGGCGTGCGGATGGCTGACCCCATAGATGGTCAACTCGGCATCCACGGCAAAGGGCAGCTCCGACGCGTTGCTGAGCACCCGCGACGCCCCACCGCCGTAGCGGATTTGCATCGGGTTCCCCATTGGCCGTTGGAGGCGCTCTTCCAGAAGCTCCTGCAACTCGAGGCTCGTGCCCCGCTGGGAATAGCCGCCGCTCATGGCAAAGATGCGGTCGGCGTTCTGATCGATATCGGCCCAGTTTTCGTCGATCGAATCGCTCGTTCCGGCCGGCGGCGTCGTGACGTCGTTACTGCGGGCCAGGCAGTAGAACTGGCCGCCGGACGTGAGATAGCCGATCTCCAGGCGAAACTGCTGCGGCGGGTGCTGCACGTCGACGTACCAGTGGTTCACGCCGCCGTGGATCGCGATCTCCCGCTGCAATGCCGCGCTGCCGTCGCCGGCGATGTGAAAGAGCCGCAGTACGGGCCGGGTGCCGTGCCAATGCTGGCCCAGGGCCGAGGCGGCCCGGTCGACGCTCCGCGGCGTCAGCTCCCAGTAGGCGTGAAGCCAATACGGGTCGCGGACCATCACCACGAGCCGATCTTGCTCGACGACCCGCCCGCTGTCGCCACTTCCGGAGCCCAGCTGCTGCCGATCGGCCAGGTTGGCACGCAACTGGCTTAGCCGCTGGTAAGCCGCCGAGTTCCCATTGGATTTGCCGGCCAGGCGTTCGACGTCTTCCGGGGAATCCGGCTTGCCGCTTGCGCCCCCGGCAGGCCGGGGTTTTTGCCGGCGGCGGGCATGGTTCACCAGGGCGCGGACCAATTCGTCTTTCCGCATGGAGTGCCAGCCGGGCAGTCCCTGCGAGCGGGCCAGGCGGGCCAAGTCTTTGCAGGTACGATTACGAAGCGAGGCGGCCGTCATTGAGGAATGGTCCCCGTGGTTCTTCAACATTGGTTTCACGAGCATGCCAGGACGTAGTGCGGCATCCTCCGTGAACCACTGGAACCACGCATCGGGCCGCTACGGCAGTCGCCAGGACGCCGCAACAGTCGGGCGACGAGAAGGTCGGCTCCGACAGCCTTGAGCTCGCTTGCCCCGCCCCTTGCCTCAGCCAGTAAATCCCGCCATTTTTGCTACATTGATGATAATTGAAACTGGCCGAAATTGCAATAAACTCGGCACCCTGGCCATCTTCTCGCGGGACGCAAGTCGTTGAGATACAGGCGGATAGGGAGAGACTCGGCGCTTTCGGTTGGATGATCCGTGACCCGGATCGCACCGATCGGGCAATCTAGACCGCCAGCCGTTGACACCTGTCGGCACGGTGGGATAAATTGCCCGTTACAGTGGAGATGGGCACGTTTTCCGCCGGCCGACGCGGCGAGCGTTGCCTCTGTAAGTCTCTGCTATTCCAGATGTTATGGCCGAAGCCGAGGGTTCGAGCGGCGGCCTGGCACGAGTGCCCGCGCGCGGCCCCTGGTGATCACCCCCCCCGACGATCGTTCGCCCGCAGCCAAGGCCTATCAATGGGCGACGCGGATCATGGTCGTGTCCCTGGAGATGGTGTTGCCGGGCCTGGCCGGTTACTGGATTGACCAGAAGTTGGGCACCGTCCTGGTGTTCATGGTGATCGGATTGGCAATCGGCAGCACGTGGGCGATGTGGCATCTGATGCAGATGATCGCGGCCGAGAACCGCCGAGAACGAAAGCCCGTCAAGAAATCGAACAAACTCCGTGGTGAATAGTTCACGATTATCGCGCGTGCCGGCCGATCGCACGTTCCCCTATGCGCCGCGCCAAGCCGTCGGCATTTCGCTCGCCCTGCTGATCGCGGCCGGATTGTTGTCACCGCTGGCCTATTGGCGGCTGGGCGAGATTGGCGTCGCCGTGCTGGGTGCGGCGACGGTAGCCATGTGGTTCGCCGCGCTTTTGTCCCACGTCACCGAACGATTGGTCGCTCGAGTCGGCAATAGCATGGCCGTTCTGCTTGCGGGGATGACGCCCCGGATGCTTGTTCCGCTCATCTTTGTGATCGCGGTGCTCGCTTGGAATCATCCCCGCGTACCCGCGCGGAGCGCCATCTACATCGCCCCGCTGTATTTCGTCGTCCTCGCGCTCGAAACGTACTTTGCGTTACGAGGCTGTCAGGCTGGCCAACCCGGGCCGCCCATCGTGACGGCCCCAACCCCGACCGTGGTTGCGAGGAATAGTTAAGCCATGGCCGCGAACGCCGATCCGCTTTCCGCCGACGAACTGATACGTCACGTGCAGGACTCGGACAATTTCCATGTCCCGAGAATCCTGACTCCGGACGGCAGCGGCCACATCTACTTGCCGCAACCCCTGGCCCGACAAGCCGAAGGCCCTGACGGCCAGCCGCTGACCGACTCTCATGGCCATCCCGTGTATGAATCGATCTGGGAACCGAATACGGGCGTTGCGTTCATCGATGATATGATCAGGCCGCTGGACCTGAAATTGACCAAGTTCATGGTCCTGGAAGCCATTGTAGCACTGGTCATGTGCGTTGTGTTCATCGGCCTGGCGCGGCGAATGCGCGGCGGGGCCGCGCCCCGCGGACGAATCTGGAACCTGCTCGAAGCAATGCTGTTGTACCTGCGCGACCATGTCGCCCGTCCGGCCATCGGTTCCCACGACGCGGATCGCTTCATGCCGCTGATATGGACGCTGTTCTTCTTCGTGCTCGGCTGCAACCTGATGGGGATATTTCCCTGGGTCGGCACTCCGACCGGCGCGCTTGGCGTTACTGCCGCATTGGCGCTCGTGACCTTTTTGGCGGTCGTCGGTTCCGGCATGATTAAGCTAGGGCCGGTCAAGTTTTGGAAGGCTCAGGTCCCACATATGGATCTGCCCAAGCCGATAGCGATAATCCTGGTGCCGTTGATCTTCAGCATCGAAGTCATGGGCCTGTTTATCAAGCATTTCGTGTTGGCCATTCGTCTGTGGGCGAATATGACGGGCGGGCACATCGTGCTGGCGGTGTTGATGGCCTTCATCGCCGTCGCTGCGTCGGGCGTCTTCTTGTGGCTGGGGGTTACGGCCGGCAGTTTGGCCGGCGCGTTCGCCATCACCTTGCTGGAACTGCTCGTGGCGTTTATTCAGGCGTACATTTTCGCGTTTCTGACCGCCCTTTTTATCGGAATGGCCGTTCACCCCCACTAACCGCATAGCTCGTATTCTGTTTGGACAATTTGCAATCCACATTCACAAACACACTTAGCGACTGAAGGAGACAAGAAAAGTGGTAAATGTTCTACGCTTCTGCATGGTTTGCCTGGCATTCGCCATGACGGCCTCGCCGGCCTTCGCTCAGGACGCCGCGGCCGACGGCTTCAGTATGAATCTCGGCACCGCAGTCGGCTGCGGCATCGTGATTCTGGGTGCCGGGCTGGGCATCGGCCGCATCGGCGGGCAGGCCGTCGAAGGCATGTCGCGACAGCCGGAAGCGGCAGGCAGCATTCAGACGGGCATGATCATCAGCGCGGCGCTCATCGAAGGCGTCACGCTGCTGGCCCTGATCGTGGCATTTATTAAGGGTTGAGTCGGGAACCGACGAACCGGAACCTTCCGGCGAAAGGGTGCGCCATGAGCGTTTGGAAAATGCCCGCACAGGCCGCGGTAGTAATCTGCGCATTGGTCTTTCTCGTCGCCATGCCGGCTATCGCCATCGGCGCTGCGGACCCGCACGCCGCGGCCGATGACGCGCACGCCGAAGAGGATCCTGCGAACCTGTTGATTTTCCAGCCCGACTTGGCGATTTTTTCGGCAATCGTATTCCTGCTGCTCTTCGGCACCTTGAGCTGGTTTGCCTGGCCGCAGATTGCCGCGGCTCTGGAGGAGCGCGAGCGGAATATCGCCGAGAACATCGCCGCCGCCGAGGCGCGGCACGAAGACGCCAAGCGGCTGCTGGCCCAGCATGAAGCCAAGCTGGCGGCCGCCGCCGGCGAGATCCGCGCGCTGTTGGAGGAGGCCCGCCGCGACGCGGAGCAGACGCGCAAAGTGATCGCCGACAAGGGTCACCAGGACGCGCAAGACGAGCTAAAGCGCGCCCTCCGCGAGATCGACCGGGCCAAGGACGCCGCCGTGCAGGAACTCGCCGTGACGAGCGCCAACGCGGCGATCGACCTGGCGCGCAAGGTCGTGCGCGAGCAGCTCACGGCCGAGCAGCAAAGCCAGATCGTCCGCGAGGCACTCGGCAAACTGTCGGCAGCGTCGCCAAGCAATAATTAGGGACCTAAAACTGCCAATTACAGAAGATTTCACGCAAAGGCGCCAAGTCGCAAAGTCAGCAACCAGCCAAAACGACACGAAGCACACGAAGTTATGAGAGCAGTTCAAACCAAGGCACCAGTCGCTTTGGGTTTGTTATGCGTTTTTGGTTCGATCGTCGCTCCTTTGCGTCATTGCGCCTTTGCGTGAGGTACTCTTTACGATTTAGACAAGCTTCATGGCCAGTGCAGCATTCCAAAAGCCGAAACACGAAACGGTGATGGACGTCACCGAGGAACAGGTTGCGCGCGTGTACGCCCGGGCGTTCATGGGCGTGGCGGCAAAATCGGCCGATCCCACGGCGTTGGTCGACGAAGTGGCCTCGATCGTGGAGGACGTATTGCAGCGCGCTCCGCGTCTCGAAGCGACGCTCCGCTCGGAGTTAGTCGCGCCGGAAGAAAAAGCGCGGCTCCTGGACCGCATTTTTGCCGGCCGGGCGTCGACCGAGGTGCTCAATTTCCTCAAGGTGCTCGCGGCCCACGGCCGGCTGGGGCTGCTCCGCTCGGTTGCCCGCATCCTGAAAAAACTGGACGCCAAGCGGCGAGGGCTGACCGACGTGGAAGTCCGCGTCGCTGCGCCGCTGGACGACGGCCTGCGGCGCGAGATCGCCGACCGCCTCCGCAAAACGCTCGGCGGCGAGCCCGTGCTGCACGTTGTCGTGGACCCGACGCTGATCGCCGGCCTGGTAATCCGCGTCGGCGACCGCGTGTACGACGGCTCGGTGCACACGCAGCTGGAGCGCGCCCGCCGGGCCATGATCGACCGAGCCACCGAAACCATCGAAACGCACGCCGGCCGCTTCCTGTCCACCGCCGGATGACGGTCGCTGATATTTAGCGTCGGCGGCAACGCCGACATTACTGATACATATTCGGCGTCGCCGCCGACGCTAATTGGCCTTGGAGCACACGATGAAATTCAACAGCGACGAAATCGCTTCGGTGATTCAGCAAGAGATCGAGCACTTTGCCTCGCAGATCGACGTCCGCGAGGTCGGCCGCGTGCTGGAGGTGGGCGACGGCATCGCCCGCGTCTACGGCCTGTCCGGCGTGATGTCGCAGGAAATGGTCGAGTTCGCCAACGGCACGATCGGGTTGGCGTTCAACCTCGAAGAAAACTCCGTGGGCGTCATCATCCTGGGCGACTACCTGGAGATCGCCGAGGGCGACGAGGTTCGCAGCACGGGCCGGCTGTTGAGCGTGCCGGTGGGAGACGAGCTGCTGGGCCGCGTCGTCGACCCGCTGGGCAATCCGCTGGACGGCAAGGGCCCGATCGTCACCAAGCAGCGCCGGCCGGTCGAGATCATCGCCCCCGGCGTCGCCGAGCGGCAACCGGTGAAGGAGCCGCTGCAAACCGGCCTCAAGGCGATCGACTCGATGACGCCGATCGGCCGCGGCCAGCGCGAGCTCGTGATCGGCGACCGCAAGACGGGCAAAACCGCCATCGGCATCGATGCCATCATCAACCAGCGCGACTCGGGCGTGAAGTGCTTCTACGTCGCGATCGGGCAGAAGGAATCGACCGTCGCGGCCGTCGTCGAGAAGCTCCGCGAGCACGGGGCGATGGACTACACCACGGTCATCGTGTCCGGCGCGAGCTCCCCTGCCCCGCTGCAGTACGTGGCCCCCTACTCCGGCACGTCGATGGCCGAGCATTACATGTTCGGCGGCGGGCACGCGCTGATCGTGTACGACGACCTGAGCAAGCAGGCAGTGGCCTATCGGCAGTTGTCGCTGCTCTTGCGCCGGCCGCCGGGACGCGAGGCCTACCCCGGCGACGTGTTTTACTGCCACAGCCGGCTGTTGGAGCGTTCGGCCAAGCTCTCCGACGAGCTGGGGGCAGGCTCGCTCACGTCGCTGCCGATCATCGAGACGCTCGAAGGCGAGGTATCGGCCTACATTCCGACCAACGTGATTTCGATTACCGACGGGCAGATCTATTTGCAGCCGGACCTGTTCTTCGCCGGCGTGAAGCCGGCCATAAACGCCGGCATCTCCGTCTCGCGCGTGGGCGGGAATGCCCAAATCAAGGTGATGAAGAAGGTCGCCGGCGGCTTGCGGCTGGACCTCGCCGCCTTCCGCGAGCTGGAGGCCTTCGCCCAGATGGGCACCGACGTCGACCCCGCCACGCAGGCGCGGCTTGACCGCGGCCGCCGCATGGTCGAAATCCTCAAGCAGGGTCAGTACCAGCCGCTAAACGTGATCGATCAGGTGCTGGTGATCTACGCCGGCACCCGCGGCCATTTGGACAAGATCCCCGCCAGCGAAGTTCAGGCGTGGGAAAAGCAATTCCTCACGTTCATCCACGACCAGAAACCGGAGATCTGGGACGAACTGAATGAGAAGAAGGACCTTACCGACGACCTCAACCGGGCGATCGAAGGCGCGATCAAAGAGTTCCAGGCCCAGTACGCCTCCGGCGAATCCGAAAAGGAAAAAGCCGAAGCTCCCCGGCGCGAGCCGGTGACGGTGTGATCGGCCGACTGTCCAAAACATAAGGAGGAAATCCGATGGCCAGCAACGACCTGGGCGGCATGCCGCCGGAAGAGGGCCGCGCGTCGACGGGCGAACTGAGCAACAACGAACGGACGTGGGGGATGCTCTGTCACTTGAGCGCGCTGGCAGGGTTTGTCGTGCCGTTCGGCCACATCATCGGTCCGGTCGTCGTTTGGCTGGTGAAGAAAGAGGAATATCCCTTCGTCGATGATCAAGGCAAGGAGGCGCTGAATTTCCAAATCACGGTGACGATCGCATCCTTGGTTGCAGGGTTTTCCATTTTGTTGCTGATCGGCATATTGCTCCTGCCGGCTGTCTTGCTGTTTGCGTTGGTGATGACCATTATCGGCGCGATCAAGGCCAGCAACGGCGAGTGGTTTCGCTATCCGCTGACGATTCGATTTGTGAAGTAAGACATGCCCAATCCCCGCGAGCTCGACAAGCGCCGCCGCTCGATCCGCAACATCCGCAAGATTACGCGGACGATGGAGCTGATCGCCACGGCGCGGTTCAAGAAGGCGATGGACCGCGCGTCGGCCGCCACCGCCTACACCGACCGCATCACCCAATTGGTGCGCGACCTGATGTCGAGCGGCCTGGAAGTGAAGCACCCGTTGCTCGAAGAGCGCGACTCGGTGCAGAACGCGACGCTGCTCGTGCTGACCGCCAACCGCGGCTTTTGCGGCGGGTTCAACGGCAACGTGGTACGGGCCGCCTGGCATCGCTGGCTCGAGCTGCAGCAAACTGTGCCGAACTGCCGGCTGGAAATCTCCGGCAAGCGGGGCATCCGCTCGTTCAAAACGCGGGGCCTGGCCGCCGCCGCCAGCTTCACGCATTTCGACGACAAACCCGCGTTCGACGAGGTGGACGTCATCGCCAGCCGCTACCTCGACGAGTACGCCACGGGGCGGCTCGATCGGCTTGAGGTGGTATACATGAAATTCCAAACGGTAGCGCGGCAGCGCGTCGCCACGGAAACGCTGCTCCCGCTCTCCGCCGTAGGCGGCGAGCCGAGCACGAACGCGGCGGGTGCCGAACACGGCACCCAGCCGCCCGCGGAAGCCGGCGGCCGCCGTGCGATTTACGAGTTCCTCCCCTCGCCGGAGAGCATCCTGGAGGAAGTCGTGCCGACCAGCTTCAAGGTGAAGCTGTTCAAGTGCTTTTTGGATTCGGCCGTCAGCGAGCAGATCGCCCGCATGGTGGCCATGAAGAGCGCCACCGAGAACGCCGGCGACTTGATCCAACGACTGAGCATGCAATACAACCGCGCGCGGCAAAGCCGCATCACGTCCGAATTGATGGACGTGGTCGGCGGCGTCGAAGCGCTGAGTTGATAACAAGGTGAGTAAGTGAGTAGGTGAGTAGGTGAGTAGGTAGCTCATCATTCGCCCGTCTCGGACTTACTCACCTACTCACTTACTCACCTACTCACCAAACACTATGGCAACCGCAACAGCATCTAAACCCACCGCACAAAAAATCGGCCGCATCACGCAAATCATCGGCTCCACGTTCGACGTCGAGTTCGCCGAGGATCGGTTGCCGGGGATTTACAACGCCGTGAAGATCGTCTCCGAGCACAAGGGCGTGAAGATCAATCTCATCGGCGAGGTGCAGCAGCACCTGGGCGGCGGGCGCGTCCGTTGCATCGCCCTGGGCAGCACCGACGGGCTCGTGCGCGGGCAAGACTGCTTCGATACGGGCGAGCCGGTCAAGGTGCCCGTGGGCGAAGTCACGCTCGGCCGCGTGTTTAACATCACCGGCGAGCCGGTCGACGGCCGCGGCCCGGTCGACGCCGACGAATACTGGCCCATCCACCGCGATCCGCCGGCGCTGCGCGATCTTTCGACCAAGACCGAGCTGTTCGAAACGGGCATCAAGGTCATCGACCTGCTGACGCCGTTCGTGCGCGGCGGCAAAGCCGGGCTGTTCGGCGGGGCCGGGCTCGGCAAAACAGTCATTCTCACCGAGCTGATCGCCCGCATCGCCTCGGCCCACGGCGGCTACAGCGTGTTCGCCGGCGTCGGCGAGCGGACCCGCGAAGGCACCGACCTCTGGCTCGAAATGCAGGAAGCGAAGATCGGCGACACCGGCCGAAGCGTCATCGACCAAACGTGCATGGTCTTCGGCCAGATGAACGAACCGCCCGGCGCGCGGCTCCGCGTGGCCCTGTCGGCGCTGACGATGGCCGAGTACTTCCGCGACCGCACCGGCGCCGACACGCTGCTGTTCGTCGACAACATCTTCCGCTTCTCGCAGGCGGGCAGCGAGGTGTCGGCCCTCTTGGGACGGATGCCCTCGGCGGTCGGTTACCAGCCGACGCTCGCCACCGAGATGGGCGACCTGCAGGAGCGGATTGCTTCCACCAATCAAGGGGCGATCACCTCGGTGCAGGCCGTGTACGTGCCGGCCGACGATCCGACCGACCCGGCCCCGGCCACCGCGTTCGGCCAGCTCGACGCGTTCATCTACCTGGAGCGCTCGATCTCCGAGAAAGGCATTTACCCGGCCGTCGACCCGCTGGCCTCGAACAGCCGCATCCTGGATCCGCAATACGTCGGCGAGCGGCACTACGCGATCGCCCGCCGCGTGCAGATGATCTTGCAGCGCTATCGCGAACTGCAGGAGCGGATCACGTCGACCAACAAGGGGGCCATCACCAGTGTGCAGGCGGTGTACGTGCCGGCCGACGACCCGACCGATCCCGCGCCGGCGACCGCGTTTTCGCACCTGGACGCGTTCATTTACCTGGAGCGCAGCATCACC
>CAZHIV010000336.1:0-5568 GCA_964532675.1 uncultured Planctomycetaceae bacterium | reverse complement strand
GAAGCAGCCGTCAGAAGCACCAAATAACCAACCGGCGAGTTGTTCCCGCAAGCCTCGCCGCCAGTCGTTCGAAACGAGTAACAGGTCATGAGTAGTCACGCCATCGGCGATCACGGACACGGCCACGCCGCGCACGATCTGCACGATCATGCCGCGCACGGGCACGAGATGAGCTTCATCAGCAAGTACATCTTCTCGAAAGATCACAAGATCATCGGGTTGCAGTTCCTGTTTTCGACGCTGCTGTGGTTCATCGTCGGCGGTTTGCTGGCGCTGGGCATCCGTTGGCAGTTGGCCTACCCCTGGTCGAAGCTGCCAATTCTGGGCGACATGCTGTTTTCCGGCGAGGCGGGCCAGATGTCGCCGGAGTTTTACACGGCGTTGTTCACAATGCACGCGACGGTGATGATCTTTCTGGTCATCATCCCGATCCTGGCGGGGGCGTTCGGCAACTTCCTGATTCCGCTGATGATCGGCGCGGACGACATGGCGTTTCCGACGCTCAACATGCTGAGCTACTGGTTCATGTGGCCGGCCTTTATCGCGTTCGGGGCGAGCTTTTTTGTCGAAGCGGGTCCCGGCGCCGGCTGGACCAGCTATCCGCCCCTGTCGCTCACGATGGCCCCGCAGGTGCTGTGGCTCATCGGCCTGACGTTCGTCGGCATCGCCTCGATGATGGGCTCGGTCAACTACCTGACGACCATCATCCAGATGCGAGCCCCCGGCATGACGATGTTCCACCTGCCGATGACGATCTGGGCCATGTTCATCACGGCCGTCCTGCAGGCCTTCGCCCTGCCCGTGCTGACGGCGGCCGGCTTCATGCAACTGGCCGACCTTACCGTGGGCACCGGCTTCTTCATTCCCCCGGGCTGGAGCGCGAACAACACGGCCCCAGCCTCCGGCGGCGGTCAGCCGCTGCTGTGGCAGCACCTGTTCTGGTTCTACAGCCACCCGGCCGTGTACATCATGATCCTGCCCGCGATGGGCATGGTCTCCGACATGATCAGCACCTTCGCCCGCAAGCCCCTTTTCGGCTACAAGCCGATGGTGTACTCGATCGCCGGCATCGCGGGGCTGGGCTTCATCGTGTGGGGGCACCACATGTTCGTCTCCGGCATGAACCCGGTGCTCGGCATGACGTTCATGGTGGCCACGATGTTCATCGCCCTGCCCAGCGCGATCAAGGTGTTCAACTGGCTGGGCACGATCTGGGGGGCGAAGATCCAATTTACCACGCCGATGCTGTTCGCCCTGTCGTTCGTGTCGATGTTCATCATCGGCGGGCTGTCGGGCATTTTCATGGCCGCCACGCCGGTGGATATCTTCATCCACGACACGTACTTCATCGTCGCCCACTTCCACTACGTGCTGTTCGCCGGCACGGCGATGGCCGTGTTCGGGGCCATTTATTTCTGGTTCCCGAAAATGTTCGGCCGGATGATGAACGACAGCTGGGGCAAGGTGCACTTCTTCCTCACGTTCGTCTTCCTCAATGGCGTGTTCTACCCGATGCACATCCTGGGCATGGTCGGCTTCCCCCGCCGGCTGGCCGATCCGTACCACTACGAAACGTTCCGCCACCTGATGCCGCTCAACCAGTTCATGACCTGGTGCGCGATCCTGATGGTGGCTTCGCAGATCATCTTCATCGTGAACTTCTTCTACAGCATCTTCTTCGGCCCCTCCGCGGGCCGGAACCCGTGGCACTGCAATTCGCTCGAGTGGCAGGCGCCCAGCCCGCCCGGCCACGGCAACTTCGATTTCCAGCCCGTCATCTACCGCGGCCCCTACGAATACGGCTCGCCGGAGGTCGACAGCGATTACTACCCGCAAACCCAACCGCCACCGAGTAAATGACGAATGACGAATTCCCGAATGACGAATCAAAGAGAACATTCGTCATTCGTCATTCGTCATTCGTCATTCACGACATGACTCAGTATTCACTTTCCGAAGCGTCGCCTTGGCCCCATCGCTGGGCCGTCGTGCTCGCCTGCGCGACGTTCCCGCTGCTGTGGGTCGGCGGCCTGGTGACGACGACCGATGCCGGCATGGCCGTTCCCGATTGGCCGACGACCTACGGCTACAACTTGTTCCTCTACCCGTGGAGCACCTGGCTCGCCGGACCGTGGGACCTGTTCGTCGAGCACGGCCATCGGCTGCTCGGCGCGACGGTTGGTCTCATCACGATCGGCCTGCTGGCCGTGTTGTGGCGCACAGAAGAGCGCCGCTGGCTGCGCTGGCTCGGCATCGCGGCCCTGGCGCTCGTGATCTTCCAGGGCGTTCTGGGCGGAATGCGCGTGCGGCTCGACGAGCGGACCCTGGCCATGCTGCACGGCTGCACCGGCCCGCTGTTCTTCGCACTCACGATCGCTCTCGCGGTGTTCACGTCCTCGCGCTGGCGACTTTTGCCCTCGAGCGAGCCGGCGGGTTCATCCCGCCGGGACAAGCTCGGCGGCTCGCTGGGCCTCGTTGCCCGCCTGGCCGTGGCGACCTGCATCCTCGTGTACCTGCAAATCGTGTTCGGCGCCGTGCTGCGTCACGTGCCGGTCGCCGCGGAGCCGACGACGTTCGTCCACGCCGTCCGCTCCCACTTGTTCCTCGCCGCCGTCCTGACGCTGCACATCGCGCTGTTGGTTTGGTTAGTTCTGCGCCGCGCACGCGGCATCCAACCGCTTGGCGGCTTAGTAGCCGCGCTGGCCGGCCTGCTCGTCGTTCAGCTAGCGCTCGGCGGCGCCACGTGGGTCGTCAAATTCGCCGCCCCGGCCTGGGCGCCCGCCTGGGTTGCCACCGGCCGGGCCGCCATCCAAGACGGCAGCTGGCTGCAGACGCACGTGATCACCGCCCACGTCGCCGCCGGCTCGCTGCTGCTGGCGACGTCGTTGGCGCTGGCGCTATATGCAACGCGGCTGCTGCCCGCCTCGGCCGCCGCCGAGCAAATCGCCTCGCATTCCTGGAAGGCCGCCGTATGAGTCGCGTCACTACCGCCTCCGCCGCATCGCCGCTTGCCGCCGCACCGTCTCGGGCCGGCTGGCCGGCCCGCGTCGCCGATTACGTCGAGCTCACCAAGCCGCGAATCGTCGTGCTGGAGCTGGTGACGGTGATCGTCGCCGCCTACCTGGCCGCGCCCTGGGGCGTGGGCGCGGCGGTGCTGTTGCACACGGTCATTGGCGCCGCGCTGGTGGCCGCCAGCGCCGGTGCGTGGAACCAGTGGTGGGAACAAGATGCCGACGCGCAAATGCCGCGCACGGCGAACCGGCCGCTGCCGGCCGGCCGGCTCACTTCGCGGCAGGTGATCGCGTTCGGCACCGCCACGCTGTTGGTCGGCACGGTCGAGCTGGCGATCGCCGTGAACGTCGTGACGGCCGGAGTCGCGCTGGCCACCTGGTTGATCTACGTCCTGGCCTACACTCCCTTGAAGACGCGCTCGCCGCTGAACACCGCGGTCGGCGCCGTCAGCGGCGCCCTGCCGATTTTGATCGGCTGGACGGCGACCGGCGCGGCCGTCGACGTGCGGGCATTGGCGCTGGTGGCCGTGATGTTCCTCTGGCAGTTCCCGCATTTCATGGCGATCGCCTGGCTGTATCGGGCCGACTATGCCCGCGCCGGCCAACGGATGCTCACGGTCGTCGATCCCACCGGCCTGCGGGCCGGCGCCCAGGCGGTCGTCGGCGCGCTGGCGCTCATTCCCGTGAGCCTGGTGCCCGCGCTGTCGCCCCAGGCGGGCAGCCCGGCCATTTACTGCGGTTGGGCGTTGCTGCTGGGCGCCGCCCAGGCGGCGGCCGCTACGCTGTTTTTGTTGCACCGCGACGACCGCTCCGCCCGCCGCCTGTTGCGAGCGAGCCTGGCGTACTTGATTTGCTGGATGGGGTTATTACTGATGGTGGCCGTATAAACAAAGTGTCTGTGGTCCGTGGTCCGTGGTCCGTGGTCCGTTGCATCCAATAACTGGCGACCACAACTGACAACGGACAACGGACAACGGACAACTGACAACTGACAACTGACAACGAACAACTGACAATTCACATATGAGTCACGAACCCGCACCCAAGTTTGCCTACCAGCCCGCGCTGCCGATTCCGAACGGCAAGACGTGCATGTGGCTGTTCCTGTCGACCGAGATCATGTTCTTCGCCGGGTTGATCGGCACGTACATCGTGCTGCGGTTCGGGGCGATCGCCTGGCCCACGCCGCACGCGGTGCATCTCAGCGAGCCGATCGGCGCGTTCAACACGTTCGTGCTCATCTGCTCGAGCGTGACGGTCGTTCTCGCGCTGGAAGCGGCGAAGCTCAATCACACGGCCACGGCCAAGGGCTACATCCTGCTGACGTTCCTGTTGGGGTCCGTGTTCCTGGGCGTCAAGCTGTACGAGTACCAGCAGAAGTACGCCCACTGTATTTATCCGATGAAGCCGCACGGCTTGGTGTACGACAAGGCCGATATTCACTACGCGGCGGCGGTGCGCAAGCGTCTGGTGGAATTGAGAACGCAGATCACCGCCTCCGGCCCGGAGGTCTCCGAGGAGGACCAGGCGCGGCTCAACGTGATCGACGGCATCAGTCGCATGGTCGACGCCGCCGAAACGACGGTTCGCGACAACCCCGACTCGCCGGAGGCAGGCCGCATCAAGCTGATGGAGCTGGCGTACGCCATTTACCCGCCGCACGACCATCATACGGTCGCGCATGCGGCCGCCGCCGGCGCCGTGCCGGAAGGGCCCGCGATGCGGCTGGCCGCGTTTCAGCAGCAGGCCGGTTCCGCCGACAGCCACGACGCCGGCCATGCCAAGGGATACAACGATCAATACCCTTGGCTCCGGCTGCCGATCATGGTTCCCGGCGGCCCGTTATGGGCCAGCACCTACTTCCTGCTCACCGGCTTCCACGCCATCCACGTGCTCGTCGGCATCATCGTGTTCGGCCTGCTGCTGTTCGTCACGATCGACCGCAGCAAGGCGAACTTCGTCGAAAACATCGGCCTGTACTGGCACTTTGTAGACCTCGTGTGGATTTTCCTGTTCCCGCTGCTGTATCTGTTCTAACACTCGTCCGTGGTCCGTAGTCCGTGGCAACGGACAACGGACAACGGACAACGGACAACAAACATGACCGACTTCAGCCAGCCGCTCGACCACGCCCAGCAGGATCGGCACGACAGCCAGGAAGAGATTCATCACGGCGGCATCGGCAAGTACCTCCTGGTGTTTGTCGCGCTGTGCCTGCTGACGCTCTGCTCGTTCGTCACGTATTTCGAGTTCTGGCGCGAGCACGTGCCGTACGAAGTCAGCCGGGCGCTGATGATGGCCGTCTCCTGCTCCAAGGCGATGCTGGTGATCATGTTCTTCATGCATCTGCTGTGGGAAGCCAATTGGAAATGGGTGCTCACGATCCCGGCGAGCTTCATGTCGATCTTCTTGATGCTGATGCTGGTGCCGGACATTGGCTGGCGGCAGAACAACGGCTACGCGCGTTACTCCGAGGAGCGCCTGCGCTACGAAGCCGACCCGCCCGCCGTGGAAAAGGCCGAGCTCGAAGCCGCCGAGCACGAGCTGTCGCACGATC
>CAZHIV010000335.1:0-2816 GCA_964532675.1 uncultured Planctomycetaceae bacterium | reverse complement strand
ACATCGATCTTACCGCCGCCCGGACGCGCATCGCCGCGGCCTACGACCCGGCCGCGTTGGAAGCGGCAGGCAGCCGGCTCATCGAGGTGCTGGCCGAGCATTTCCGCCGCGTCGAGTCGCGCGACGCCAAGGTGCTCAACTGGAACGAGCCGGCCGCCCTGGTCGAGCAAGCCAGAGGTTGGCTCGACGGCGCGCATGCCGAACGACGCGGCGACGTAAGCGACGGTGTGGCCGAGCTGGCCCGCGCGTCGCTGGAGCGCGGCATCAACCTGCACCACCCGCGCTATGTCGGCCACCAGGTGCCGGCGCCCGTGCCGCTGGCCGCCGTCTTCGAGCTGGTCGGAACGATCACCAACCAGTGCATGGCCATCTACGAAATGGGCCCTTGGGCCACCGCCGTGGAGCACGCCGTGATCGGCGCCGTCGGCGAACGGCTCGGTTTCGAGCCTGGCCGGTTCGCGGGTTTGATCACCTCCGGCGGCTCTGTGGCGAACCTCACCGGCCTGTTGACGGCGCGAAATGTCTCGCTCGGCAATGCCTGGACGGCCGGATTGGCCGGCCGCTCACCGGCGCCCGTGCTGGTGGCCCACGCCGACTCGCACTACTCGGTGATGCGCTCCGCGGGCGTGCTCGGCCTGGGCACCGAGCAGATCGTTCGGGTGGGGCTCGACTCGAAGCGGCGCATGGACCCCGACAAGCTGCACGACATTTTGAGCGACCTGCGGTCGCGCGGCGTGCCGATCGTCGCCGTCTCGGCCGCCGCCTGCGCCACGCCGATCGGCGCGTTCGACCCGTTGGTGAAGATCGCCGACGTTTGCCGCCGCCACGAAGTCTGGCTGCACGTCGACGCGGCCCACGGCGGCGCGCTGGCGTTCAGCCCGCGGCATCGGCACCTGCTGGACGGAATCCACGCGGCCGACAGCGTCGTCTGCGACGCCCACAAGATGATGTTCGTGCCCGCGCTGTCCGCGATGCTGTTCTATCGCGACGGCGCCAATCGGCTGGCCACGTTCCACCAGGATGCGCCGTACCTTTTCGATCCGACCGCGCCCTACCTGGCCGATTACGACAGCGGCATCGTGAACCTGGAATGCACGAAGCGCTCCTGCGCGTTCGGCGTGTGGGGCGTCTGGTCGCTGTTCGGCCCCCGACTGTTCGCCGACATGGTCGACGTGACGATCGACCTGGCCCGCGAGTTCTACGAGATGCTGCAGGAGGCCGACGACTTCGAGCCGCTGCACGAGCCGCAGACGAACATCGTGGCCTTCCGCTACGTGCCGCGAGCGTTGCGCGGCGCGCCGGCCGAGCGCCTCGACGCGCTGCAGCCGCGGTTGCGACGGGCCGTGATCGAAGCGGGCGAGTTCTACCTGGTGCAGAGTCGCCTCGAGGGGCGGCCCGTGCTGCGCACGACGATGATGAACCCGCTCACGACGGCAGAGGATTTGCGGGCGCTGCTCGATTGCCTGCGCCGGTTCGGGGAGCGCGTTTAGCCGCGTCGCTTGCGACGCGCGGCGATGCCGCTAAGACGCCGCTGCGCGCGTTACCGGTTGCCGCTCTTCCGCACGCGAACCGTGGGCAGCTTCGAGCGGAGCTTGCTCTGCTCCATCTTCTTGCGGAGGTGCGAAAATTTTGTGGCCGGTTTGCGCCCGGCCGGTTTCTGAGATGCCATGTTTGCCGCTCCAGTTCGAGTTGGGATCCGCCAAAACCAATTCTACCGTCACAGCCGTTGCGAAACGACGGCATAAAACGACCAGCCGAACGGCTGGAAAGGTTCGCAGGACGGTGGTTGCCGTTTCCTAGTTTTCGCCGGTCAATACAATGGAAACATGGGCACTCCCCGCTATCATTTTACGCGCGCCGCCGCGGCCAGCATGCTCGCGGTGGCAGCTTTTTGCGCCGGCGGCTGCTGGCAGGAGATCGAGTACACGGGCCCCGACCCGTCCAAAGTCGCCCGGCGAGATCGGCCGCGGCCGACCGAAACCGATGCCGCCGCCGAGACCGAGCCGTCCGATAGCGCGGCCAGCCGAGCGGTGGAACGCGAACCGTCGCAGCCCAACGAGCCGGAGCCACCGACGGTCGCCATCGCGCGACGTCCCACGTCGGACGACAGCTCGTTCCTGGATGACGAAGACCCGGCTTCCCACGACGAACCGCTCGCCGACGAGCCGCTCGCCGACGAGGAGCCGGATTTGTTTCCGCCGGACGAGACGGAATTAGCGAGTGAGCCGCCCGTCGAGCCGCCCGCGGCAGCCGCCAACACGGCCGTCGCGCGGCAAGCTGCCTGGCAACTGGGCAGCAAGCTCACGCTGGCGGCCCTGGCGCACGACCGCGGCCTCGTGCCCGAGGACGTCACGAACTGGTTTGCCGAAGCTCGCGCCGCGGCGGAACAGCTCGGCACGACGGTCTCCGAGCTTCCGGAGCCCGCCGCGGCCGGCGAAGCCGACGGGGGAACACGCCGCGTGCACGACTACTTGTTTCAACAGGGGCAGCGGATTCATCGCGAGTTGTCCGAGCGCTACGGGGCCGATCACGCCGCGTTGTTCGAGGTGGCCGTGAAGTCGAACGTGCTCTTGGTTCTGTACGCGCCGGGTTCGTCTGTGGTGGAGCCGCTGGCCGGTTCGATCCGCACGGCGGGAGAGCAGGGCGAGTTGCCGTCCGAATTTTGGCAGCCGCTACTGGACACTATGGCGGATCAATCCCCGCCCGCCGCGGTTCGCCTCGCCGTGAGCCAGATGCATACGAACGTCGAACGATACCTTGCGGGGAATGCTAAATAGGACCAGATTCAGAAAAATCGATGCTTGCGGCACAGTGGC
>CAZHIV010000334.1:0-11977 GCA_964532675.1 uncultured Planctomycetaceae bacterium | reverse complement strand
GAACGCTGGATGAGTTCGATTCTCCGGCCCTCCGACCACTACACCGGCCGTTACCTACGCTTCGCGGCCCGTACAAGCGTTTCTCGCGCCCACGTTGAGGTCTTGCCGCCTGCACCGCCCGCCGCTTTCTCGATCAATTCAAGCTCCGCGTCCGTCATGCGGATTTCGAGGCGCGCGGTCTGCCGTTCGTCGGCTGGCTTGGGCGGTCTGCCCCTCAGTTTCTTAGCTGGCGTGGCCATGCCGATATTGTACGGCAAAAAATTTCTGCCGCAAGCGTTGACACGTCGATTTATTTACCGTACAATAAATATAGGTGAGCAACGGTGCCGCCCGCAGATATACCGCCAGATAGTTTTCGCAATGATAGTCATAAGCTGCCAGCACGAATCGGCCAAGAAACACGGCCGCGACCGCAAGGGAAACCAGCGTTTCCGTTGCCTGCTGTGCGGTGCGACGTTCACCGAATCAGTTGCTAAGCCGCTCGGCGATATGCGGATCAACATGAAAGAGGCGACCACGGCACTTGGAATGCTGTTAGAGGGAATGAGCATCCGGGCCACGTCGCGACTGACCGGCCTCCACCCGGATACAATCTGCGACCTGATCCTGGTCGTCGGCGAGAACTGCCGCCGCTTGTTGGACGCCAAGGTAGTTGGCGTTGAAGTGAAAGACGTGCAGCTAGATGAGATTTGGAGCTTCATTGGCATGAAGGAAAAGACGCGCGTAGCCAAAGGCCAGAGCGCCGAATGGGGCGATTGCTGGACGTTTATCGCTATCGAGCGGGAAACCAAGCTCGTGCTCGCCCACACCATCGGGCAACGCGATATGGCCACGTCAACGCGATTCCTAAAGCAATTGGACCGGGCGACCAACGGCCGATTCCAGCTCACTAGCGACGGCCTGCGGAGCTACACGCTCAACGTGCCATTCGTGTTCGGCAACCGGGTGGACTTCGCCCAATTGATAAAGAATTTCGCCAGCAGCCAAACCACGGTCCGCTACTCACCGGCTAAGATAACCGGCTGCGAAAAGCAAGTTATGATGGGCAATCCCGATGACGACCGCATTTGCACGTCGCACGTCGAGCGGCTTAACCTGACGGTGCGGATGAATCTGCGACGGTTCACCCGGTTGACGAATGGTCACTCGAAAAGCCTAAAGCACCATGCGGCTATGCAAGGGCTGCTGTTTGCGTGGTATAATTTCTGCCGTGTCCATTCGACAATCAAGACGACGCCAGCCGTAGCGAGTGGGCTAACGGATAAGGCGTTGAGTTTGCGGCAATTGATTGAGATGTCAGCCGAAACTTTGTCAAACCCACAAGAAACCCGATGAACGCTATCGAACGCCTATTAGGTGACCCTGCATGGTGGTTTACAGCCGTATTCATAGGGATTTTGGTAAGCACGATTAGCAGCTACATACGTGATGCCATGTCCGCCCTTCTTGCACGATCGTCAACATTTATACGAAATCGTCGAGCCGAAAGACTTGCTAGAGACCAACAACGCATAGACCTACTCGTATCAAACCCACAGTTGTTGCTAGTCGAAATGATGCACACCCTTTATGGGTTAGCGATATTCACCGTTGGTATCGTAGTGTTTATTGGGCTGCCTATCCTCGCTGACTATTATGAACTTAGCAAAGTGCTTGTGTCTGCATGCACAATCATTGTGGGGGTGTGCGCAATGATTTTCGGATACATAACGAGTTCACGAGACAAAGTAGTCTTAGATGCCCGTCGGCAATACATTGTGAAGCACACGCAGAAACAGCCCGATGAAAAACCCTAAAACTTTTTTGAGCAACACAGTAGTAGGACAGTGCCGTTCAGTTCGAGGGCGGGCAACTGCACTTTGGCGTAGGCGCTGTGAATCTATACGCCGAAGGCGTTACCTACCGTAGCCCAGGGTTGTTCGCCGTGGCGAACTACCCTGGGTCGCGATGTCCATCCGTTCGTTTACGCCGAAGGCGTTGCACATTACACAATAGGGCGGCGCATTGTGTAACGCCTTCAGCGTAAGGAGATCCTCGGGGGGCGTAACCGCGTTGCGGTAAGGACGGTGGCGACGAAGCCGCCTAACAACGCGCGCTGCCGTTGACCCGCCGGCAACGCGGGCGGTTTGGCGTTTGACGGGCGTTATTCCGCGACCCGCGGTCGCGGGTTCATGGCAGAATGGCGGGCAACGGAGCTTTGGAGTCAGGCGATAAAATAGGGGCGGCATAGTGGCGATGTGGCGGAGGTTGCCGAAAGTGTCCGGCCCGTTTTGGGGCCGTAAAAACGCGGCGCGTCTTGGGGGCTGTTGCATTCGGGGCCGAGAGGCGGATAATGAGTATCCCGCCCCGCGGTTCGAGTTCGCAGCAGGCGAGAACCTACCTGCTCCTACCGATAGAACCGCGACAGATTCCCACGATCAGAGCAATATTCTGGAAAACCAGGTCGCTCGCGTTCAAAAAAAGGTTCTGTGTGCCGGCCGGCTGCTGGTACGTTGAAAGGCTCGGCAGCGCGGGTTGAACTCCGAGCCGCTTTTTCGAGGAGACAGGGCAATCGTCGACCGACTCAACACACTCGTTCGCTCGTTGGACCCGCATCCCGACGCGCTGCAGTATGCCGCGTGGCAGCGCTCGGCGTCGGACGAGCTGGTGAACGCGTTGACGCACGGGCTCGGCTTGATGCTGGCCGTCGTCGGCGGGTTGGTGATGGTGGTGAGCGTCGTGGCTCACGGCGACCCGTGGCGGATCGCCGGGTGCGGCGTGTTCGTGGCGAGCCTGGTGGCCGTGTATGCCGCCTCGACGCTGTCGCACAGTTGCTACAACGTGCATTGGAAAGCGTTTTTCCGGCGGCTCGATCAGGGCTTTATCTACCTGTTGATCGTCGGCACGTACACGCCGTTCGGGCTGGCGTACTGGCGGACGACGGCCGGGTGGACGCTGCTGGCCGCGTTGTGGGCCGTCGCGATCCTCGGTTTCTTTGCCAAAATCGTGCTCGGGCACAAGGTGCACGCGATTTCGATGTGGTCGTATATTACGCTGGGATGGCTGCCGGTGCTGGCGGTGCCGTCGATGGTCCATTCCGTGCCGCTGCCCGTCGGCGGGTGGATGCTCGTGGGCGGGTTGTGCTACACGCTGGGCACGCTGTTTTTGGTGTTCGACACGCGGGTGCGGCATTTCCACGCCGTCTGGCACCTGCTGGTAATTGCCGGCAGCGCGTGCCACTTTCTGGGCATTTTTTCCGCGGTGGCACGGGCGGCGCAGTGAGGCCGCGACGCTAGGCTCAAGCCGCTTGCAGCGAGAAGCCCCGTGAACGGGGCTGTCGTCGTGCAGGGGGCCATAAAACCCCGTCGTAAACGACGGGGCTATTATCGCCTGCGGCGGGAAGGGCCGTGAACGGCCCTCTACCCGATGCGCTCGATCAATCAAATACTCTTTCTTACAGGCAGCGGAGGAAGGCGACCAGGTTTTGTTTCTCCTGGTTCGAGAGCTTGAGCGTCAGGACCAGGTTGAAGAACTCGACGGTGTCCTCCAGCGTGAGGAGGCGGCCGTCGTGGTGGTAGGGCGGCGAGTCCTTGATGCCGCGGAGGGTGAACGTCTTGATGGGCCCGTCGGCCAGGTTGTGCTGGTCGTTGACCAGCTCGGCCTCGTAGAAACGCTCCAGATGCAGGTCGTGCATCTTGTCGTCGAGGAAGAAGGGCGGCGCGTGGCACTCGGCGCAGCGGCCCTTGCCGTAGAAGATCTTTTCGCCGGCCAGCTCGGCGTCGGTCGCCTTATCGGGGATCAACCGGCCGAATTCGTCGAGCTTCGGCGCCGGCGGGAAGTCGAAAATGTTCTGCATCTGAGCCATCATGGCGACCTGGCTGGCGCGGTCGGGCAGGAAGACGCCCTTCTTGGCGGCGGTGACGTGATCGCCGTCGAAATAGGCCGTGCGCTGCTCGAACTCGGTGAAGTCCTCGACGGAGCGGAGCGAGCGCTTCGACCCGTGGATTTGCTGGTTGAACATGCCCCGCAGGCTGACCGTATCGATGCGGAAGCGGGCGGCCTGCGGACGCGTGTCGGGGTTGAGGTGGAACGTGGCGTTCGTGTGCCCGTTGACGTGGCAATCGAGACACGTGACGCCGAGCTGCGGGTCCTTCACCTTGCGGTCTTCGGTCTGGTTGAATTGCTGCTGCGGGTTCGGCATGAGCAACAGCCGCATGCCTTCCATCTGCACGGGAGTTACCTTGCCGTGCAGCAGGCGATAGTAGTTCTTGATCGTGAGCACTTCGCCCTGCGTCACGTCGCCCAGGTCGGGGCGAGTGGTGAGGAACATGGGCGGCGGGAACTCGGGCGTGAGGTGGTCCGGATAATCGAATTCGACGTCGAAGCGCGCGAGGTCGCGGGCCTCGGCCTTCTTGATCTCGTCGATCTGCTGTTGGGGAAACACCATGCCGCCCGCGGCGTGCTTGGCGTGCGGCAGCGGGCGGAAGCCGTAGGGGAAGAGGTCCTGCTTCTTGATTTCCTCCGGGCTCATCGAGGCCAGCTTCTCCCAGGTGGCGCCGCCGTGCAGCTTCACGCGGACGCCCTGCTGCACACCCTTGCGATTGCCGGACATCTTCAGGTCCGAAGGGTTGTTGCGGAGGTCGTAGCGGCGGGAGAGCAGCGATTGCTGCTCGCTCATCACCTGGTCTTTCTTCGCGCTGTCGTCCTTGAAGATTTCCTCGAACGTGCGGGTAGGCACGACGGGCAGATAGGTGTTCTCGTCGGCCTTCTCCGGCTTGAGGAGCTGGGCCGTCGCCGCGAGGGCGAAGGCGGCGAGCAGCGCGAAGGAAAGCGACGCGGCGGCTAAGCGCGATAACGAACGTTGCAGACGTGTCATGGCGAGTCCTCGATCCATGTCAAACTGTGAACCGGTTTCAAAACTAGTGGCGCCGGCTGCTAGCCGGTGCGGAAAACTGCAAAACGGTGATACAGGCCAGCGGCCTGTGCCGCCGAGCCCCACGTGTCGGATGCGACCTGCATCGCGGAGCGCATTCGGCGGCTAAGTGCAAAGCACGTGCCGGCTTTTCGGCGCGCCGGGGCAAACTCCTAATAAGATGAGCGCTTTTGGCGTGGAAATCAATGCGCCGCGCACCCAAATATCATCAGCCGCGTCGGGCACGCGCGCGGCGGGGGGTGTCGCCGTACTCCCCCGCCGGCTGGCGTATAATGTGACAACCGGGCCCGTCGATGACCGGCTCCCTAACATCAGCACATGCAAGGAATTGCGATGGCGGTTCAAGACGATTCCGATTTGTCGATCGGCGGCTACCTGATTCGCCGGCTGCAGGACTACGGCATCCGCGATGTGTTCGGCATTCCGGGCGACTACATCCTGTCGTTCTACACGATGCTGGAAGAGAGCCCGCTGAACGCGGTGGGATGCACGCGCGAGGACTGCGCCGGCTTCGCGGCGGATGCCTATGCCCGCGTCAGCGGCATGGGCGCCTTATGCGTGACGTACTGCGTCGGCGGCCTGAGCGTTTGCAACTCGATCGCCGGCGCGTACGCCGAGAAGTCGCCGGTGGTGATGATCACCGGCTCGCCGGGCTTGCGCGAGCGGATCCATAACCCGCTGTTGCACCACATGGTGCGCAACTGGCGGACCCAGTACGACGTGTTCGAAAAGCTGTGCTGCGCGGGCACCGAGTTGAACGACCCGCTGGACGCGTTCAGCGAGATCGACCGGGTGCTGGCGGCCTGCGCGCGCTACAAGCGGCCGGTGTACTTGGAGATTCCGCGCGACATGGTGCACGTGCGGCCGGAAACGTCGCCACCGTACAAGCAGGCCGAGCTGCGCAGCGACACGCGGGCGCTGTCCGAGGCGGTCGAGGAGACGGCCGCGCGGATCGAGAACGCGCGCCAGCCCGTGTTCCTGCTGGGCGTCGAGGTGCATCGATTCGGCCTGCAAGAGGAGGCGGTGCGGCTGGCTGAGGAAGCAGGCATCCCGATGGCGGCGACGATGCTCGGCAAGGGCGTGGTAGCCGAGACGCATCCGCTTTACATGGGACTTTACGAAGGCGGGCTGGGCCGCGAGGAGGTGACGCGCTACGTCGAGGCCAGCGACTGCGTCGTGATGCTCGGCACGTTCATGACGGACATCAACCTGGGCATCTACACGGCCGAGCTGGACCTGGCCGACTGCATCTACGCCACCAGCGAGCAGCTTCGCGTGCGGTACCATCATTACCACGACGTGCGATTGGAGGATTATGTGCGGGCGCTCGCGGCGCGCCGGCCGCGGCCGAAGAATCCGCCGCCGCCGGCGCCGACGGACTTTTGGAAGGAGCCGTTCACGCTGCGGCCGGAGGAGCGAATCACCGTGACGCGGATGATCGAGCGGCTGGACGAGCAGCTCGAGGACGGCACGGTGGTGATCGCCGACGTGGGGGACGCGCTGTTCGGAGCGACGGAGCTGACGACGCGAGGGCGCACCGAGTTCATCAGCCCGGCGTATTACACGTCGATGGGCTTCGCGGTGCCGGCGGCGCTGGGCGTTCACGCGGCGCGGCCGGAGGCGCGGGTGGTGGCGATCGTCGGCGACGGCGCGTTTCAGATGACCGGAATGGAATTGTCGAATCTCGTGCGGCACAAATTCGCGACGGTGGTGATCGTGCTCGACAACGACGGGTACGGCACAGAGCGGCTGCTGCACCCGGGCGACTGGCGGTTCAACGACATTCATCGCTGGCAGTACGAGAAGCTGCCGGAGGTGCTCGGCGGGGGGACGGGCTACCTGGTGCGCACGGAAGGCGAGTTCGACCGCGCGCTGGTTGCCGCGTGGCAGGACGACCGGGGTCCGAGCATCATCCGCGTGATGCTGGAGGAGGACGATTGCAGCCGGGCCCTGGCGAAGATGGCGGAGCGGATGAGCCAGACAGTGGTGCAGAAATAACAGCCGGGGGGTTGGCGGCCCGCTCCCGGTGACGGTGATGCGGTCTGTGACAAATGTGTCGACGCAGCATCCGACAACGGGTCGGGCTATATGCCTCGGGATTTGAGCCTCGGGATTTGATTTGTCGGCCCCGTTTAACGGCCGTAGAATAAGATAAGGGAAGTTCACATGACCGCCTGACTGACGGCCGCGGAGAGGAGTAAGTTATGTTCCGACAACGCTTTACTCAGATGTTTATCGTGCTGGGGATCGTCGCGGCGGGCGGGGCGACGGAGGCGCGGGCGCAAGGCCAGGGTTATGGCCAACAAGAGCTTAGCCGGATTCAAAATCAGAGTACTGGAACGGGGCACTCGGTGGAGAGCCTGAACCAAATTGCTTTGCGAAACGCCCAGGCCCGCGTGCCGAACGTGGGACAATCGAGCTATCGCAGCAGCCCCAGCAGTTTCGGCCTGAACTCGGCGCTGGCCAGCAAACCGTTCTCATCCTACTCGCCTGCACCGACGACCAGCCCGTACCTGAACCTGTTTCGCGAAGACCTCTCTGGCAACGATGATCTGAACTATCAGACGCTGGTCCGGCCGATGCTTCAACAGCAGCGGTTCAACGACCAGATGCAGCGGCAGAGCATGGAGGTCGCCCAGCGGCTGCAGTCGATTGCCGCGCAGCCCGACTTCAATCCGCAGGGGTCGCAGTCGCAGTACCCGACCGGCCATCAGACGGTATTCAATTACCTGGGCCACTATTATCCGAGCGCCTCGCGCCGGCGGCGCTAGCAGTAGTTTCAAAACCCTCTCCCTTTGGGAGAGGGCAGGGTGAGGGTGCATCGGATGCTGCAAGTTCCCCCTCACCCCGGCCCTCTCCCACGGGGAGAGGGGGGGTTGAAACTGCTTATAGCAGTAGCAGCATCGCCCCTTCGCGCGGCGACTCTCATCTTGCCGGTCGCGGTCGGCTTCTGGTAAAAGTCCGCCCGCTCCTCTGAATTCTCATCTAGGGCCGCGCGAACGCGGCTTGCCGACGTGCCGGACTTGCGCCTGAGTTTCAGGCGCGCGTCGGGCCATTTTCGGTCGCACCCGACGGGGATACTATCATGTGCCGCGCGTGCCATTCTGTTTCCGCTCGCGTCGTGTGGACGACGGCGGCCCTCGCCGCGTCGATCTGCGCCGTCGAAGCCGCGCTTGCGCAACAGCCGGCGCGGCAATTTCGTTCCGACCCGATGTATGCCACGGCGGGAGCCGCAGCGCAGGCCAATATGACGGCGCCCGCGTCGTACGCGCAGCCGGCCCAGCCGATGCCGCGCGGTCCCCTGGCCCGGCTCGTAGCGAATCCGGACCGCTCCGGCGGGTTACCGCCGTTTGCGCTGGCCGACCAGAGCGGTGCGATTCAGCGCTACGTCGAGCCGGTGCCGGGCATCGACTTGAGGCCGCACCTCGGGCAAGTCGTGGTCGTGCGTCACGACACGGGCCGAACCTTGTTGGCCTCGCAGCTCGAATTGCCGTCCCCGCCGCTGTATCCGATGGTGGGCGGGGTGGCCGAACGCCTGGCGGCGGGCGCGGCGCCGCATTCGTCCCGTCCTGCCACGGGCCCGCGGCAGGAACGCTTCGTTCAACTGGCGCAATACGCAGACGATGATGACACGACCGTCGAATTGTTCGACGAAGATTACGAGCCGCTTCCTGACGGCGGTCCGACGTCGCACGCCCCCAGGACGAACGGAAACCCCGTCGTGCCGGAAGGGGTCGATCCCATGTCGGGCCACATGGTTCCCGGCTACCCCGGCGATGGATTCCCGATGTTCCCCGATTCAATGCCGCACGGCTACGGCGGTCCGATGCCGTGCGAGGCGGACGGCATGGAATGGCCGCCGGGCGAGGGCGGCATGGCGCCGTGCCCCCAATGCGGCCGTTATCACGGAACCTCCGGCCACGAAATGGGTATGGGCTACGTTTCGGGCGGCGGCCAAGCCAAGGGCCGTGGCGCCCACGCCTTTGCCGACGTCGAGATCAACTTCCTGCGGCTCCACCTGCCGGAAAGCGCGGTCGGCAAGCTGTCGGAGAAATATGCGTTCTCGCCCCGCTTCATTGTCGGGTTCACCGGGATCGGCCCGATCGACGGCCGGGCGCGGTACTGGCTCTACGGGCGGCAGACCGAGACAATCGGCGACGACGAGACTTCGATCCGAATGGAGTTCGACGTGCTGGACCTGGAAGGCACGCATCGGTTTTGCGGCCAGCGCTCCGAGGTGACGCTCGCCGCGGGGCTTCGTTTGGCTCGCATCGAGCTTGTCAATGAAGAAACGGACGCCGCCGCGGGCACCGATTTGCTGGGCATGACGCTGGCGGCCGATGGGCGCACGAGGCTGGCGAGCTTGGAGGCGGGCCGACTGGCGTGGGTTTACGGCGGCCGGTTGTCCATCCTGGGCGGCGACTGGGGCGGAGAGGACGGTGGTTTCCTCGAAAGTCGCGTGCGCGACGACAACGTGGTCTGCCACGAGCTGTATGCCGGACTGGAACTGGCCCGCTGCTACCGGCAACTCGATCTCCGCTGCCGGCTGGCGTTCGAGCTGCAGAACTGGCGGAGCGACGTGCTGGCCGCCAGCGACGCGACCAACATCGAATCGATCGGCATCGTCGGCCCGAGCCTTCGCATCGGGGCCGAATTCTAAGAGCCTATCCCAGAACCGTCTGCGGAGAAGGGGGACAGGCACATTTTGCTCCGAAGACTCCGCAAAATGAGCCAGTCCCCGACGGTTCTGGGATAGGCTCTAATTCAGGGTGGCAGCATCGTCGCGTTGCAGCCGTTACGGTGCCCACCCCCCTCGGACGGCCAGGCCTGTCCTCCGGGGTGTTTCTAGAACGGGTTTCAAACCGGGGGCTAGCGCCCCGCGGCTGATCCGAACAGCCGCGGGTACCCTCTGGGTTCCGGTTCGTTTTCCCAATTATTGAAACCAGTTCTCGGCATTCCATGCGCACCGACGGTGCGGTTTGAAACGTCCCGCGGCGGGGCCAATTCACGATTCGACTTCGAAAATTCTCAAAACGCCGGCATACGGCGCAAATCGGAGCTATGGTTGTAATTGAATAGAGAGTAAGGAGCGGCGTTGAGACACACGCCGGCTTTGCTCCGCTGTTTCATCGGCCGCGACCGAGCAGTGAGCTTCGTCTTTTGGCCGACGACGCAGGCTAACTCATCATGCCCGGGAGAAGGCATCCCAGGCCGGGGCAGGCCAAATCGCCGTATTTCTGATTGATTGTCCGCACACGTGCCAACGAGGCGCCCGCGCGTCCGCCGCTTCTGACAGGCGCCGACGCATCGGTGGCGCGAGCTGCGTCCAGTTCGATCACCCCAGATCAAGGGAGGCGAACAATGTCGCCAGCTTTTCGTTCCGTGGAGCGTCTTTTTCAGCGGTTGCTTGCCGCCGCCGTCGCCGCGGCTATTGCCGGACCGGTTTGCGCGGAGTCGACGCGCGTCGTCCAGGTGGAGGAGCACTGGGAGCTTCGTCTAGGGCAGCCGGACCCCGATCGCAGCGCGCCTCAGACCACGATGGTCCTGTCGCCCGACGGCGAATTGGACGGCCTCCATTTTTTGTTCGCGTTGAATCATTCGTCCGTACCGAGCTACGAGCCGGGCGGTATGCAAGTGCAGGCCTGGGAAGGCGGCCAGTTGTTGGACAACAGCATCGCCGAACAGGTGGGAGCGCTTGCGAACTCGGATGAAGTCGTTCGCTGGACGCAGCGACTATCGCTGGACGATGGAACGCTGAACTTCCAAGTCGTCAACGGCGAGTCGGAGACATGGGGTGGGTTCGGCGGCGGCGCCCTGTCCCTAAGCGTCAGCACCTCGCTTTCAAGTTTGAACGCCTACAAGCCCGGTATTTCGCTCACCGAATCGCAAGTTAGCTACGCCGAAAACCGAGTGGCGTCCCTGACGCTCACCAAGCTGGTATGGATTACCGACGATGGCGAAGTTCACGAGGTGAATGCGCCGATCGCGATCGATACGAGTCTCGACCCGTAAGCAGGCGAATTAAGCACGTTCGAATGTAGCCCCGCTGGGGGCAATCGACCAGATCCAATTCCGCTTAAGTAAAGAGTAGTCCGATGAGACGCAAGCGCCAACAAGCACCGCAGACACGCCGGGGAACAATCACCATTTTGGCGGCCGTGATGTCGATCGTATTGATCGCCATGGTGGCATTCAGCGTGGATATAGGCTACGTGCTGAGTGCCAAAGAGGAGTTGCAGCGCACGGCCGACGCCTCGGCGCTGGCAGCCTGCTGGGAATACGGCCAACAACTGGCCGAGGGGAATTCCGCGAATGCCGCGACCGAGGCGGCGCGGACGACGGCCGCCACTTATGCCGCCCTGAACCCCGTCACCGGCAGCGCGATGACGGTCGATAGCAACCCGAGCAACGATCCATCGGGCGACATCGTTTTCGGCCATATCGCCGACTTCAAGGATTCTCACAGCGAGTTTCAAACCGGCAACCCAAACGCCATCAACGCGGTGCGGGTCCGGCTTCATAAGAACTCGTCGGCGAACGGGGAAGTGCCGTACTTTTTCGCGCGGGTCTTCGGCCTGCAGGGCCAGGTGCTGGAAACCGAAGCGATCGCGGGCATCGTGAACGACGTCGCCGGGTTTCAGGCCCCGGCGGACGGCAGCAATATCGACTTGTTGCCTTACGCCCTGGACCTTGGCACGTGGAACAACTTGATCAGCGGCAACAGCAGCGACAACTTCCGCTGGAACGACGCGACCAAGCAGGTCGAATCCGGCTCGGACGGGTGGGTCGAGGTCAACCTTTTTCCGCAAGGCACCGGTTCGCCCGGTAACCGCGGCACCGTCGATATCGGCCCGAGCAACAACAGCACGTCCGATATCGCGCGGCAGATTCTCCACGGCATTTCGCCGGAAGATTTTCAAGCATTGGCCGCTCAAGGGCGTTCGCTCATATTCAACGAGGGCGGCAAACTGTATCTCAACGGCGATACCGGAATCAGCGCGGGCGTGAAGGACGAGCTGGCCGCCATCAAGGGGCAGCCGCGCATTATCCCGATCTTCGAGAGCG
>CAZHIV010000333.1:0-2994 GCA_964532675.1 uncultured Planctomycetaceae bacterium | reverse complement strand
CCGAGGAAGATAATCAGCAATGGTTCCATCAACTTCGTCAGGCCGTCGGTTAGCACGGCCACTTCTTCATCGTATACGTCGGCGACCTTGTAGAGCATCGTATCGAGCTCGCCCGTCTCTTCGCCGACGTCGACCATGTTCACGACGATGTCGTCGACGATCCGCTGCTTGTATTTCAACACGTACAATAGCGCGCCGACGACGGGAAGCGCGGTAATCCAAAAGAACAATGCCACCGGGTGGAAGCCCGGCACGGAATGCTCCTTCATCGGCTTGGCGATGGCCTCGCCCTCGCGAATCGCCTCGGAGATTTTCGTGAACATCCGCTCGAAGATGGCGTTGCCCGTCGTATCGCGCGTGATGGTTAGCGCTTCGAGGATCGGCACGCCGCTGGCCACCAGCGTGCCCAGCGTGCGCGTCGAGCGAGCCAGGATGTTCTTCTCGATCAGATTGCCGAAGATGGGCACCTTGATGATGAACTGGTCCCAGCCGATGCGGCCGTGCCGAAACTTGCGGATCAGCTTGACCGAAAGCCAGATCGTGATCGGGATGCCGGGGATCAAATACCAGTAATCGACGCACCACTCGGAGATCGACACCAGGATCTCGGTCATCCGCGGGAGCTCCAGCTCGAACTCCTCGAAAATCTTGCGGAACTCCGGCACGATCTTGATCATGATGAACGTCAAGATGCAGACTGCGACGGTCACCACGACGATCGGGTAGATCATCGCGCCCTTGACTTTTCGCTTGAGCGATTCGGACCGCTCCATGAAGTCGGCCAGCCGCTGCAGAATGAGCTCCAGCGCGCCGCCCGCCTCGCCCGCCTTGATCATGTTCACGTACAGCCGGTTGAAGCACTTGGGACTCTTGGCCATGCCTTCCGAGAGGGTCGAGCCGGCTTCGATCTCGTCGCAGGTGTCTTCGAGCGAGAACTTGAGGCGGCCGGGCTTCTGCTGCCCGGCGAGAATCCGCAGGCTCCGCAGAATCGGCAGGCCGGCGTCTTGCAAGATCGAAAGCTGCCGCGTGAAAGTCGTCAACTCGCGCGACTTGACGCCGCCGAAGACGAAGCCGCGCTTCTTCTTCCCGCCCACCGCCTCGGCCTTCTTGCGGGCCTTCTTCGCGGTGATCTTGGTGACGAAGTAGCCCATCTGGCGAATCGTCGCCTGGGCTTCTTCCTCGGTCGGCGCTTCGATCACGTCCTTGATCTCCGCCCCGGTCGCGTCCATCGCCTCGAATTGAAAGGTTGGCATTTTAAGGCTCTCAGCTTTCGGCTATCGGCTTTCGGCCAAGGCTCCCGAATGTCTGGCGGATAGCCGACAGCCGAGAGCCGACAGCCCTTCTCTCACGCTTCCAAAATTGTTTCCCGCACCACTTCGTCCGGCGTGGTGACGCCGTCGAAGCAGCACTTGATGCCCGCCTGGCGCAAGGCGATCATGCCTTGCTTGCGGGCCAGCTCGCGCAGCTCGTCCGTCTGGGCGTTGCTCATGATCTTGTCGCGCAGCTCGTTGCTCATAATCATCAGCTCGAACAGCCCGACCCGCCCTTTGTAGCCCGTGTTGTTGCACAGCTCGCAGCCCGCCCCGCGGTAGAACCGCTTGCCGCGGATCTCCTCCGACGTCAGCTCCAGGTCGTCGATGACCTCCCGCGGCGGCGTGTACTCCTCGCGGCACTGCATGCATACCTTGCGCACCAGCCGCTGGGCCAGAATCGCCTCCACCGTCGCGGTGATCAAAAACGTGGGCACGCCCATGTCTTTGAGCCGCGTGATCGTGCTCGGCGCGTCGTTCGTGTGCAGCGTGCTGAACACCAGGTGCCCCGTGAGCGAGGCCTGGACGGCGATCTCCGCCGTTTCCAGGTCGCGAATCTCGCCCACCAGGATTTTGTCCGGGTCCTGCCGAAGAATCGACCGCAGGCAGTGGGCAAACGTATTGCCGATGTCCGGGTCGATCGGCACCTGAATAATCCCCTCCATGTCGTATTCCACCGGGTCCTCGGTGGTGATCAGCTTGTCCTCGATCTTGTTCAGCTCGTTCAGCGCCGAATACAGGGTCGTCGTTTTGCCCGAGCCGGTCGGGCCGGTCACCAGCACGATGCCGTTAGGCTTGGAGATGACGTCGCGAAATTTCTTCAGCGTCGGCGGATCCAGGCCAACCGATCCGAGCTCCAGCGAGGTGACCGAGCGATCCAGCACCCGCATGACGACGCTCTCGCCGAACATCGTCGGCAGCACGCTCACGCGCAGATCGACCGGGTTGCCGCGCACCGTGAGCTCGATCCGCCCGTCTTGCGGCAGCCGCCGCTCGGCGATATCGAGATTGGCCATCACTTTGATGCGCGTCGTGATGGCAAATGCCAAGTGGCGCGGCGGCGGGATCATCTCGTAGAGCACGCCGTCGGCCTTGATGCGGATCTTGAACTCGTCCTCGAACGGCTCGAAATGCAAGTCGCTGGCGTGCTCGCGGATCGCCGTCAGCAGCACCACGTTCAGCAGTTTACGGACCGGCGCGCTATCGGCCACGGCCGCCACGTCGTCCATATTGATCGGCCCGTCGGCGCTGATGCCGGCCGCCGCCGAAGCCAGGGCCTCGTCGTCCTCCAGCGCCATGACGATGCTTTCCACGCTCTCGGTGCTCTCGCCGTAGTAGCGCTCCAGGGCAGACATCATCTGCGACTCGGTCGTGACGGCAACGCGAATGTTGAAGCCCAGAAATGTCCGCAGCTCGTCTTGCACGCTGAGATTCTGCGGATCGCACATCGCCACGGTGAGCGTGTCGCCGTCGAACTCGATGGGCACGACGCGATACATTTGGCCCATCGTCGAAGTGACCATCGCCAGCACGTCCTTGTCGATCGTGACCTCGGCCGCGGCTACGGTCTGCAACGAGAGCTGCTCGGCCAGCGCTTGGGCCAGCTGGTCCTCGTTGATGAGGCCCATATCGATGGCCACCTTGCCCAACAGCTGACCGGGATGCTCATGCTGCTCATCGACCA
>CAZHIV010000332.1:0-9251 GCA_964532675.1 uncultured Planctomycetaceae bacterium | reverse complement strand
GCCGAAGGCGTTACACTCCGAAGCCCAGAGTCGTCGCGAAGCGGCGCACTCTGGGAACAAATCAGTGGCACAGGCCGCTGGCCTGTGCCGCAGTTTTGCAGTTCCTCCGCACCGGCTAGCAGCCGGTGCCACTAGTTATGAAACCGGTTCTAATAAACACCGAAGTTATTTTTGAGGCATCCCTTAGCGCGTGGCGCGGGCGGAATCGATTTGGGCTTGGAGGGCGTCGACGGTTTGTGACGCGTCGTTGAGGTTGGCGGCGGCCGCGTCGGCGGCGGATTGGGCGGTGGCGAGTTGTTTTTGGGCCGCGTCGAGCTGGGCCCGGCGATCGGCGGTAAGCAAGCGGGCGGCGGCCAGCTCGGCTTCGAGCGCGATGATCCGGTCGCGGAGGGCGATTTCGTTTTTCCACCGCTGGACGGCCTCGGTCGCCTGGGCGACTTCGGCTTCGGCCGGCGCCGCCGCCTTGCGGGCCGCATCCAGCGCGGCGGTTAGCCGATCGAGCTCGGTTTTGCGCGCGGCGACGTCTTCGGCCGCGACGGCCAATTCGCCGCGGGCCGCGTCCAAGCGGGCGCTGGTGTCTTTCGACTTCGCATCGGCCGCGGTGATGGCGGCGGACAATTCTTCATTCTGCGTCTGGAGCGCGCTCAACTGAGTTTCCATCGCGTCGAGCTTCTCGGTAAGCTGGCGCTGGGCCTCAACGAGCGTTTTCTCATCGGGCGCTTTGCTCAACGCTTCGGTCAAGTGGCGGAGTGCTTCGGCCACCAGCGGGCGGGCGGCTTGCAGCTTGGCGAGGGTATCCGAGGCTGCGCTGCGTTCGGCGTCGAGCTGGGCGCGGGAATCGGCGATTTGCTTCGCTTCCGCGGCGAGGGCGTCGACGTTTTTCTGGAGCGTGGCCGCTTGTTTTACGGCGGCGGCATGGGCGGTCTGGGCCGGGGCGACGCCCGCTTCGGCTTTCCGCATGGCTTCGACCAGCGGCGCGCTCGCGGCGGTCGTTTCGTTTAGGCGCCGCTCGGCCGCGGCCAGATGTTCTTCAAACGTTAATGGATGCGTGGCGCACAGCGCGAAGTTGCTGACGGCGAGCCACGGGACCTGGGGTGGAAACACCAGCGAGCAGCAGGGCTCGATTCGCGGCGGCGCGGGCGCCTGCTCCTCGGCAAAGGTGGGCGCGGGAATACATAGCGCGGCGATCGTCCACAGTGGACTTAGCCGCAGGCGGAACCGTTGGAGAATGCTATGCATGGCCGCGGGAGGTGGGGGAGGATCGACGCGCGGCGCACCGATAGGTGCAGATCTTTTGGCAGGATAACGTCCAAGTTAACCCACTCGGCGATGCGTGTCAATTAGCTGTTGCATTCAACAATCGTGGAGGGAATGGTTTTTGGTTATACTGGCACGCAGGTTCTGTCGATTGTGAGATCATCCAATGAGTCGGCCCCAAATCTATTCGTCCCAGAGGGACAATGCGATAATAGCCCAGCAATTCATTGCTGGGAAATCATCGGCAAGAACACATTCAAGTCCCGTAGGGACGGCAGAAGTCTTCGATCGTCCCTACGGGACTTGATGCGATACATCTACGTTTACCCAGCAATGAATTGCTGGGCTATTGCCAACTGTCCCTACGGGACATGCCTCGAAGGCATCTTGTCGATAATCAACGAGAATAGGCTCACAGTTGGAGCCCCTGACTGAATGAATCATTCCAATGCAACGATCACTTGCTAAACGCGGAATGTCTTGCGTCTCGTGCAGTTCGATGGGGCGAATGTGCCTTGTCTTGGCGTTTTTGGCGGTTGTTCAGTCGGCGCTTGCCGTGGAGCGCGACGATCGGCCGAACATCGTGCTGATCGTGGCCGACGATTTGGGCTACGGCGAGCTGGGCTGTTACGGGCAGCAGATCATCGAGACGCCGCGGCTGGACGAGCTTGCGCGGCAGGGCCTGCGGTTCACGCAGTTTTATTCGGGGGCGCCGGTGTGCGCGCCATCACGCTGCGTGTTAATGACGGGCAAGCACTCCGGGCACGCGGCCGTGCGCGACAACCGCAACCCGAAAGACCGGCCGGCGCTGCGCGAGAAGTACGGTTGGGAGTTTCCCGGCCAGCAGCCGCTGCCGGCGGGCGAGGTGACGGTTGCCGAGCTGCTCAAGGCGCGGGGTTATGCGACGGCGGCCATCGGCAAATGGGGGTTGGGCCACGCCGGCACCAGTGGCGACCCCAACCGGCAGGGGTTCGAATTGTTCTACGGCTACCTGTGCCAGGTGCACGCGCACAACCACTACCCCCGGTTCCTGTGGCGCAACGCCACCAAGCAGCGGCTGCCGGGCAACGACCGCGGGGCCACGGGAACCACGTACTCGCAGGACCGCTTCACCGAGGAAGCGCTGCGGTTCATCCGCGTGCACGCCGACGAGCCGTTCTTTTTGTACCTGCCGCTTGTCATTCCTCACCTGGCGATCCAGGTGCCGGAATCGTCGCTGGCACGGTACGCGGGCCGGATACCCGAGGCGCCGCATACGGATAACAGCAACTATGTAAAGCATCCGGCGCCGCGGGCCGGCTACGCGGCCATGGTTTCGCACATGGACCAAGGCATTGGCCGGATCGTGGATCTGCTCGAGGAGCTGGGGCTATCGGAGAACACGCTCGTGCTATTCACGAGCGACAACGGGCCGGCATTCAAACGGATCGGCGGGGCGGACTCGGATTTCTTCCATTCGTCGGGCCCGCTGCGCGGGCGCAAGGGCTCGGTTTATGAAGGCGGCATCCGCGTGCCGCTCGTTGCACGCTGGCCAGGGCAGATTGCTGAAGACGGCGTCGCGGAGCACGTGGCCGCGTTCTGGGACGTGCTGCCGACGCTGTGCGAAATCGCGGGGTGCGACACGCCGGAGGGCCTGGATGGAATCAGTTTTGTGCCGACGCTCTTCGGCCGCGACGGGCAGCGGGAGCACGAGAACCTGTATTGGGAGTTTCCCGCCTACGGCCACCAGCAGGCGGTGCGCGCCGGCGATTGGAAGGCGGTGCGGCACAACGTGCAGCGGCCGGGCAGCGAGTTCGAGCTGTACGATCTGGGCAGCGATTTGGGGGAAGAGCGCGACGTGGCCGCCGAGCACCCGGACGTGGTACGACGCCTGTCCGAAATTGCGGCGGCGGCGCATACCGCGTCAAAAAAGTTTCCGATCCTGCCGGGCGAGGTGGAAAAGAAACCCGTCCACGCGGATGCTCGCTAGCGGCTCGCGTCGCGGCGCTGGGCGGCGTTTGCTCTGTTCGCCTGCCGTTTCGCTCGCCAGGGGGGCTTGGCTTCCGGCTGGCGGTCGAGGATGGCGCGGAGCTCGGCGACCACGTCGGGGCGCTCGTCGGCCAGGTTCTTTGTTTCGCCGGGGTCGGACTGGTAGTCGTAGAGCTCCAGGAGGGCCGAGTCGGCGCTTGCGCCCGGCTGCTTCCACTCGACCAGCCGATAGCGATCGGTGCGAACCGCGCGGCCGATGCGCTCGCCCCGCGGGTAGACGTGCAGCGCCGCGTCGTCGGTCGTCGCCGATGGGTCTTGCAGCGCGGCGACGAAGCTGTCGCCGTCGAGCCCTTCGGGCGTCGGCAGCTCGGCCAGATCGCAGAGCGTTGGGTAGATGTCGACGGATTCAACCAGCGTGCTTGCCGCGGCGCCGCCGTTGGCGAGGCCGGGCGCGGCGACGACGAGCGGGATGCGGGCGGCCTGCTCGTAGTTGGTGTGCTTGCACCACATGCCGTGATCGCCGAGGTGCCAGCCGTGGTCGCCCCACAGCACGACGATCGTGTTCTCGCTGAGTCCGCTCGCTTCGAGCGCATCGAGGACGCGGCCGACCTGGGCGTCGACGTAGCTGGTGGCCGCGTGGTAGCCGTGGATGAGCGTCCGCTGCAGGTCGGCGGGCAGGTCGCCGGCGTCGGGAACGTTGGAGTAGTTGCGCAGCTCGCCCCAATTGGTCGGCGCGAAGGGCGGCGCGCCTTCGGGCGGCGTTTGCCGCTCGGGAAGCGGGAAGTCGTCGCGGTCGTACAGGTCCCAATACTTCTTCGGCGCGCAGAAGGGCAGGTGGGGCTTTACGAAGCCGACGGCGAGAAAGAACGGCTGGTCGGGCGACTCGGCCGCCCGCTTTAGCCGGCGAATGGCCTCGTCGGCGAGCTGGCCGTCGGGGTACGCGGAGTCCGGCACATCGGCCGCTTCGTAGGCGGCGCCGCGCGGCAGCTTGTTGGCGCGCCGGGCCGGCACGTTGGTGAACAGCGCTTCTTCGCGCGTGAGTCCCTTGGGCGCGCGGCTTTCGGGCAGCGCGTAGCCCACCACGTTCGTGCGCCAATGCGGCACGCTCCAGGATGCCGCGTCGTCGCGGTTGCCGTGGCCCGTGTGATAGATTTTTCCCAGGCCCTCCGCGCGGTAGCCGTGGTTCTTGAAATGCTGCGGCAGCGTGACGGCGTCGGGAGTGGCCTTACGGAAGTTCGTTCCCAGGTCGTAGATGCCGACCGATTGTGGCCGCAGGCCGGTCAGCAGCGCGTTGCGCGAGGGCGCGCAGACGGCCTGGTTGCAATAGGCGCGCTCGAAGCGTATGCCGCGTTCGGCCAGCCGGTCGATGTGCGGGGACTTCACGACCGCGTCGCCGTAGCAGCCCAAGAGCGGCTTCAAATCGTCGACGCAGACCAAGAGCACGTTCGGCCGGCCGGCTGCGTGCGCTGGCAGGCAAACGGCGAGGAGCGGCAGAACTATCGGAATTGCGCAGCGCATTGGATTCTTTCCGTATGGGTGATGGACGGGCGGTGGCGACGGCCGAATGCGGCGGTTAGGATTGACACGATGTTGCGAAAAATCTTTCTCATTGTGATCGCTGCCACGACTGTGTGCCAGTCGTATTCGGCGGTCGGCGCGGAGCGGCCGAATCTAATCCTCGTCATGGCGGACGACCTCGGCTACGAGACGA
Organism: uncultured Planctomycetaceae bacterium; assembly: GCA_964532675.1. Taxonomy (GTDB): domain Bacteria; phylum Planctomycetota; class Planctomycetia; order Pirellulales; family Lacipirellulaceae; genus JABDGM01. The sequence continues at coordinate 4,315 of CAZHIV010000332.1, read as the reverse complement.
TCGGCGCCAACGGCGGCCAGTCGTACGAGACGCCGAGCCTCGACCGGCTGGCTGCGACGGGGATGCGATTCGAACGGTGCCACGTGCAGCCGCTGTGCACGCCCACGCGCGTGCAGCTCATGACGGGGATGTACAACGTGCGCAACTACCGGCGGTTCGGCGAGATCGACCGCAACGCCACGACGTTTGCGCACTTGCTGCGCGAGGCGGGCTACGCGACGGCAATCGCCGGTAAGTGGCAGCTGGGGCGCGACAAGAATCTGCCGCGGCGGATGGGATTCGGTGAGGCCTGTTTGTGGCAGCACACGCGCCGGCCGCCTCGATATGCGAATCCCGGCCTGGAATACAACGGCGAGGAGCGCGACTTCATGGGTGGCGAGTACGGCCCGAAGCTGGTGAACGACTTCGCGCTCGACTTCGTGACGCGGCACAAAGAGGGGCCGTTTTTTCTGTATTACCCGATGATGCTCACGCACGGGCCGAATCAGCCCACGCCGGACAGCCCGGACTGGGACCCGCGGCGGATGGGCGAGAAGTCCGGGCGCGACGTGAAGCATTTCGGCGAGATGGTGGCCTACATGGATATGATGGTCGGCCGGCTCGTGGCGAAGCTCGACGAGCTGGGGATCCGCGAGAATACGCTGGTGATTTTTCTGGGCGACAACGGCACGGGGCGCGGCATCACCTCGCGATTCAAGGGCGACACGTATCCGGGTGGCAAAGGCACGACGACCGCCTGGGGCACGCACGTGCCGCTCATTGCGAACTGGCCGGGGCGCGTTCCCGCCGGGCGGGTGAACGGCGACCTGGTCGACAGCACGGATTTCCTGCCGACGCTGTGCGAAGCGGCGGGCGTGGAGCTGCCGGCGCCGCTGCCGATCGACGGGCGAAGCTTCCTGCCGCAGCTTTTCGGCAAGCCGGGCGAGCCGCGGGAATGGATTTACTGCTGGTATGCGAAGGACGGCGGGCCGGCCGCGAAGGCCGAGTTCGCCATGACGGCGGAATTGAAGCTGTACCGCGACGGGCGGGTGTTCGATTTGCGCGAGGACCCTTTTGAGGAAGAGCCGCTGCGAAAGGCGGAGCTTTCGAGCGATGATCGCGAACAGGTGAAAGAACTTCAGTCGGTGCTGGATCGATATGCCAACGCGCGGCCGGCGAAGCTCGCCGCGGCGGGGCGGATGGAAAACGCCAAGGACGCGAAGAAGGCCAAGAAAGGCAAGGGACGTGGGAAGAAAAGAAAACAGCTTAAGTGAGTGTAAGTTCTGGAATGTTGCAGTGGCATAAGTGGTTTGCAAACTTGGCGCTCTTGGCGTCCTTGGCGGTTATATCGTCTGCGGTTGCCGACGAACCGGCCGAGGTCGTGCTGCCGCGGGTGCCGCCGATGTCGCCCGGGGAGGCGCTGGAGGCATTCGAAGTTGCAGACGGATTTCGCATCGAGCTGGTCGCGGCGGAGCCGCTCGTTGTCGACCCGGTGGCCATGGCGTTCGACGAGCGCGGGCGGCTGTACGTCGTCGAGATGCGGGACTATTCGGAGCAGGATAAGGCGCGGCTGGGCCGCGTGCGGCTGCTCGCGGACGAAGACGGCGACGGGCGGTTTGAAACGAGCCGGGTGTTTGCGGATGGATTGTCCTGGCCGACCGCGGTCGCCTGCTACGACGGCGGCGTGTTCATCGGCAACGCGCCCGACATTCTGTATTGCAAAGATACCGACGGCGACGGCGTGGCGGACGAGCGGCGCGTGGTGTTCACCGGGTTCGGCCGCGGCAACGTGCAGGGCCTCATCAACAGCTTTCAGTGGGGTCTCGACCAGCGGATCTACGGGGCCACGAGCAGCGCGGGCGGCAGTGTGACGAGAGTTGTGCGCTCGTCGCCCGACCCCGCACACAAGCCGCTCGAGCTGCGGGGGCGCGACTTCGCGTTCGATCCGAAGACGCTCGCCATCCAGGCCATTACCGGCGGCGGGCAACACGGGCTCTCGTTCAATCGCTGGGGCGACCGGTTCGTTTGCCACAACAGCGATCACCTGCAAGCGATCGTGTTCGAGGAGCGGTACCTGGCGCGCAATCCGTATCAATCGGTGGTATCGGCGCGGCGATCGATCGCGGCGGACGGGCCGCAGGCGGCGGTCTTTCGCGCCAGCCCGGTGGAAGCGTGGCGTGTGGCCCGCACGGCGATGCGGCTGTCCGGCCAGGCATCCGGGCCGGTCGAAGGCGGCGGCCGGGCGGCCGGCTATTTTACGAGCAGCACCGGCATCACCGTGTACGACGGCGGACTGTGGAACGAGGAAGACGGCGATGGCCTCGTGTACGTGGCCGACGTCGGCAGCAATCTCATCCACCGCAAGCGGATGGTGCCCGACGGCGTGACCTATCGCGGCGAGCGAATCGACGAAGCGAGCGAATTTGTGCGCTCCACCGATATCTGGTTCCGGCCGGTGCAAATGACGATCGGGCCGGAAGGCGCGCTGTACGTCGCCGACATGTATCGCGAGGTGATCGAGCACCCGTTGAGTCTGCCGCCGGAACTGAAGCGCCAGCTCGACCTCACCAGCGGCAACGACCGCGGGCGAATCTACCGGATCGTGCCGGCCGACTATCGCCACTCCGCGCCGCGGACGTTGGCGTCGGCAAGCACGGGTGCGCTGGTGGGTGCACTCGACGACGCCAACGCCTGGCGTCGCGCGACGGCGTCGCGGCTGCTTTACGAGCGGCAGGACCCGGCTGCGGTTGAACTGCTGCGGGGGCAGCTATCGTCGAGCAAGAGCCGGGCCGGGCGCATCGCGACGCTGTACGCGCTCGATGGAGCGGGAGGCCTAACGACTGAGAGTGTCAGCGACGGCTTGAACGACTCGGACCCCCAAGTGCGGCGTCACGCGCTGCGGCTGGCCGAGCCGATGTTGGACTCCTCGCGAGAACTGCGCGACAACGTACTCTCGATGGTCGCCGACTCCGACTTGGTCGTTCAGTTCCAGCTCGCGCTAACTCTGGGCGAATGTGACGACGCGCGGGGCACAGCGGCGCTGGTCGAAATTCTCACTCGGCATCCGGAAAACTCCGATATCGTGGACGCGGTATTGACGTCGATCCGCGAGCGGGCGGGCGGCATATTGCAGGGCCTGCTCGTGAATCGCTCGTCGCTGTCCGGTCCGGGCGCCGACTCGCTGTTGCCGGCGATCGTCACGCAAATCGTGCGTCAGCGGCGGGATGACGACCTGGCCGTGCTGGTCGCCGTGCTGAAGTCGCGCGATGCGGCGGGTGGGGAACGCATGGCCGCGCTCGTTCGGGCGTTGAGCCGGCTGCCGGCGAGCGCTTTTTCGGGAGGCGAGTCGCCGCAGCTGGTTGAATTGGCACAGTTGCGCGCGACGGCGGCGGAGACGCTGGTCCGCCACGCACGGCAGGTGCTGGCGCGGGCGGACGCACCGCAGGAGGCGCGCCTGGCGGCGGTGGAAAACCTGGCCTTGGGCCGTTTCGACGAGCAACGGGAACTGCTGGAATCGCTGCTTTCGCCGCAGGAGCCGGCGGCGATTCACGACGCCGTGCTGGCCGCCTGCGCGGAGTACGATGCGCCGGCGGTGGCAGAGCTGGTGCTCTCGCATTGGGAGCAGTTCGGGCCGGCGGAGCGTTCGCAGGCCACGGAGCTGTTGCTCCGCCGGGCGGTTTGGGCGAACACGCTGCTGCAATACCTGGAAAGTGAAGGCGCACCGCTGACGACATTGGAGCCGGCGCACGTCGTCCGGCTGGAGAACTATCCGGCGCCGCAGGTCCGCGAGCTGGCTCGCACGCTGCGTGGAAGGAACGTGTCGGAGGATCGTCGCAAGGTGTTTGAGTCGTATCGGGACGTGGCCTTGGCGGGCGGCGACGTGGCGAGAGGTAAGCTCGTGTTCGAAAAAAACTGCGCGAGCTGCCACGATCTTACTGGCGGCGGGCAGGCGGTGGGGCCGCACCTGGCGGCCATGGTCAGCCGCGGGGCCGAGTCGGTGCTGTTCAATATCCTGGCGCCCAGCAGCGAAGTGGAGCCGCGGTACCTGGAATACGTGGTGATGACGGCCGACGGGCAGGTGCTCAGCGGGCTGATCGCCGGCGAGACGTCGACAGCCGTGACGCTGCGCGGCGCAGACGGCAAGACCGCTACCGTGCTGCGCGTCGACATCGAGGCAATGCAGAACACGGGCAAGTCGCTGATGCCCGAGGGATTCGAGAAGGCGATCGACCCGCGGGCGATGGCCGATTTGTTGTCGTACTTGCAGGAGGCGGCGCGCGGTGTAGGTGCCGCGAGCCGAGCGGCACCGTAGGGCACAAGTCCGCCTCGGCTCGGC
>CAZHIV010000331.1:0-12144 GCA_964532675.1 uncultured Planctomycetaceae bacterium | reverse complement strand
TACCGTCCCACCGATTCTGTAATTGCTAGCAGTAGGGTGTGTCGAGGCTTGGCGAGACACACCAATTGTGCCGGATTCTGGTGTGTCTCGCGGACTCGACACACCCTACGACTTTTTTTACAGAAGAAACGCCACGGTATCCGACGTTTGAACCGATATCAACCCGCCGTGCGCTCGTCAGCAAGTGATCGCACCGCCGCACACCGGCTTGCGGCAACCGGTCGTTTCCGGAATTGTCAGCGGCAGGCCTTTCGTGTGCCGGACGGCCAGCCACGCGAAACATTCCGCTTCCAGCGTATCCGGGTTGAGATTCATCTCGCGAACGTTTCGCACGTTCGAGAAATTCTCGGAAATCATCCGCATGATCACCGGATGATGCACGCCGCCGCCAGTGACCCACACCACCGCGGGCTGCTTGGGCATCTGCTTCACGGCTTTCACGATAGCTTGCACCGTCACCGCGCACAGCGTCGCTGCGCCGTCCTCCACGCTCAACATCGAGACGTCCACGTGGTCGAACTCAAACCGGTCGGCCGAGCGGGGCAGCGGCTTCGAAAAGAACGACGTCGATAGGGCGGTGTCGACGATCGCCTGGTTGACTTGTCCCTTGGCGGCGATGCGGCCGTCTTCGTCGTGCGGCTGGCCTGCCATCTCTTCAATCCACTCGTCCAGAAGGCCGCAGCCGGGCCCCGTATCGCCCGCCAGGATTTCCTCGTTCTCACCGAGCCAGGTGATGTTCGCCACGCCACCCAGGTTGAGAATCACCGTCGGCCGGGGCTCGTTGGGAAACAGCGCCCTGTGGAACATCGACACCAGCGGCGCGCCTTGGCCGCCGACGGCGATGTCGTGGCGGCGAAAATCGCTCACCACCCGCATGCCCGTTTTCTCCGCCAGCAGCCAGGGATTGCTGATCTGCCAACAAATCAGTTCGCTGGCGACGTGCCGCACCGTGTGTCCGTGGAAGCCGATGAGGTTCGTTCCCTCGGCTTCGCGCGGCAGCGTGCGCAGCAGCTCGGCCACCGCTTCAGCATGGTGCAGCGTGACATCGCGTTCGACCCGGGCCAGTTCGAGCAGCGGTACGTCGTGCTGCGAGGCCTCCAGCAAGCGGGCTCGCAGCTCCCGATCGTAGGGCAGGGTGAGGCCGCCAAAAAACTGGATCGCATTTTCCCCGTCGGTGGCGATTAGGGCCACATCGGCCCCGTCGGCACTTGTGCCGCTCATCAAGCCGAGGCACTTTTGGAGCTGCTTCTTGGCCACCATTAAAACCCGTTAAAACGAACGCAAATAAGGAGTTGCGTCTATGTTCGGTCGCCTCCAGCCGCCCGTCAAGAACCCGCCAGGGGGGCGTCGCAGCCACGACCCGGCCGCAAATTCTGACCCCTTGCATCCCGACGCGGACGCGTTATAAACCAGAGAAACTTCGAGCGGCATGTCTCTTTTTTGCGCAGGATCGGCTCCATTTCTTGATACAATAGCCAATGAGGTCGACGACTCGTCGCGACTCACCGCGGGAATCCTACCCCCTTTCCCGTCCCCTTGTCCACCGCTTCGATCCCGCCCTGGATAATTTCCGCTGAACGCCATGATTCACCAAGGGAACAACAACGATCAGTTTCGGATCGAGCACGTTGCCGTGCTGATCGAGACGGAAACCAGTTGGGGCGCCCGCGTGATCCGGGGCATCGCGCATTATGCCGAAAAGCACACCCACTGGCACCTGCTCATCGATCCCCGCGACCATGAACAGCGCTCGTCGATCCCCGAAGGCTGGCACGGCGACGGCATCATCGCACGCATCTCGACGCGCACGCAGTGGCAGCAGATACGCGAGAAAGACCTGCCCGTGGTCAATGTGGACGACGTGTTTCAAGGCCTCCGAGGCGTCGGCGTCGTCATCACCGACGAAGCCGAACGCGCCCGCCTGGCGGTCGAACACCTCGTGGCTCGTGGCTTTCGCAAGTTCGCCTACTTCGCTCCCCCCAGCAACCGCTACTCGAAGAATCGAGGCGAGGAATTCGTCGGCGCCGTCACCGAGCTGGGATACGAGTGCCACGAGTATCAGCCCGGCTACCGCGCCGGGCGAAAGATCGGCTGGGCCGAACAGCAGCGTCGTGTGAACCGCTGGCTGGCGTCGCTGCCCCGGCCGATCGCCATCCTGGCCGTCGACGCGTACCACGCCCGCCAACTCGCCGAGATCTGTCATTTCGGCGACGTGCGAGTTCCCGACGATATCGCCATCCTGGCCGGCGATACCGACGACCTCTTGTGCGAAGTCTCCACCCCGCCCCTGTCGAGCATTTCGGTGGCCTGCGAGCGCCTCGGCCACGAAGCGGCCGCCACGCTCCACCGCATGATGGGCGGCCAGGACGCGCCGGAAGAACCGCTGCTGATCCCCCCCCACGGCGTCGTCAGCCGCCAGTCGACCGACGTGCTGGCGATCGACGACCCGGCCGTGGTCCGCGCGTTGCGCTACATCCGCACGCACGCCCACCACGGCATCGTGGTGGAAGACATCCTGCGCGAGGTGCCCATCTCGCGACGCAGCCTGGAAATCCAGTTCCGCTCGTACCTCGGCCGGTCGCCCGCCGAAGAGATTCGCCGCGTGCGGCTCGAGCGCGGACGCCAACTGTTGGGCCGTCGCGAGCTCTCGATCACGGAAATCGCGCTGGCGTGCGGCTTCTCGAACGCCACCCGCTTTGGCGTTGCCTTTCGCAAATCGTTCGGCACCACGCCGCGTGCATTCCGCAAGACGCTCATCGCCGACTAACCGCTCGCGGCTTAGCGCCGCGTCGACCGCCCGCCTTCGCGCCGCGCCCGCAGCCGCTCCGCCAGGCCGGCGATCCGCGGATCGCGGTCCCGAATCGACACTTGCCATGCCTGCTCCACCAGTGCCGCGTCGTTCGAGGTGGCCATGATTGTCACCGCCAGCAGCCGCACGTCGGCGTCCGTATCTTCACAAAGCAGCATCAGCCAGGGCCTCGGGTCGACACCCGGCTGCGTCAGGACGTCATCCAGCAAGCGAAATCGATCCTCAGCCGAAGGCGCGAAGAGCTGCTGCACCAGCCGTTCCGGCAAGCGACCGAACCCGCGGTGCGTCAGCTCAACTTCTAGCGGATGGGCGTCGCTGCCTTCGGCATCCAACCACCGCCGCAGCAACTCGCGCGAATCGACCTCCGCCAACGGCGGCGCGATGGCTGGGGAATCCGGCGGCGACGGCTCGTCCACCGGGGCGGGTGTGGGTTCGCCGAGCCGAGGCGGACTTGAATCGCCGTCACGTGCCGCTCCGCTTGCCGCGCCTACTGGCACCGGCGACACGGGCGCAGTAGCCGAAGCGGCTTCCTCCGGCGGCGGCGTGCCGATTGGCCGGGCCGGTAGCATACGGAACAACGGGTGCGACCAGCTTGCCCGCCACGGCGAATTCAAGAATTCGGCCGCCGGGTCCGTTGCCGATTCGCCGCTACTTTGTCTCGCTGGATCATGAGCCCCGCGCACAACGCTGACTTGCGTGTGCTCGCTGGCCACGACTTCCGAGCCGCCGGCAACCGCCTGATCCAGCAGTGCCTGCTGCGACCGCCCGCCGTCGTCGATCATCGCTCCTTCGCTGTCGAACGGTTCGTCGACGACCGGATCATTATCCACAATCTCGGTAGGCGAGACTTTGTTGGCTGCGATCGCGGCAAGAACGGCATCGCAATGCATCGCAACGAGCGGTGTATGCCGCGGCGGGATTCGGTTCGCCAACCGCAGCAGTTTATCGGTCGTGTTGGAGAGCCAAGAATGATCGCCCACTGAAAATGCGTCTTGCTGCGCCGCCAGCGACTCGGCCAGAGCGGCCAGTTGCCGGGCCACACTCCGGACGCGCCGTTCGGCTTCAATTTGGCGCTCGGCGTGCCGCAGCAGCCGGCCTATCGCACGCCTGGCTTCCTCCGCTACCTCCGCATCGCCGGAGGTCGCAGCGGCCACGAGCACCGCGACCGGCGGGCGCGGCATCGCCGCCAATTGCCGCAGCGCCGCGATCGCTTCCGACGAGTCGCGGTGCGCAACGCGATCGGTCAGCTCCGCGATGATGTCGGCCCGCTGCAGGGCGACCAGCTTCGCCACCAACAGCAGCACGATCGCTACCACAAGCGGCAGCCCGAGATAAAACAATAAATGACGACGCGGCGTGGCAGCAAACACGCTAGAACTCCGGCGGCGCTCTTCCGGCTTAAAGACGAGTGCCGCATTTTCGCACGCCCGCCCGGCTCGAAGCAAGGGCAGTGTTCGAGTCGCGAGCTTGGAGCGTGGCACGGCGCCTGAACAGTCGGGAGTTCTCGCATCCCGCTCCGATCGTCGCCGCCTGCTATCTTGATCGGCGCGCCGGGCCACAACGGATTCGCCCGCCACTCGAATCCCGACATTTTTTTCTCGCGACGCTCCACCGCGCCGGCCGAAATATCCTATCGGATCGACACAGTTTAACGGCCAGCTAGCTAGCCAGGAGCTTTGGCCGCGGAGTAGCGATCGATTCGATTGCTTCCGCTTGTTGCTCCTGGCTCTCGGCTGACCTGGGGGGGACAGCAATGACGTCCGTTCAGCGAGGCGCCGCGCCGTGGCGATGCGCCACCACTGCTGGCAGCGCTTGCAGCCGGCGCGCCGTGTTCGGCTTGCTAATCGCTGGCGCTGCCGTCTGCACGTTCTCAGGCCCTGCCCGCGCCAATTCCGCGGACGCCACCTCCAGCCGTGCCGCTCGCGAGGAAGCCATGCGGGCAATTCCCTGGCGACAGATGGCGCCGCAACACCGTCGCGCCGCCCGGTTCGTCGTCGATCACACGAGTATCTACCGCCGCCTCCCTACGCGTGTTATCGATTGCGATCCCGACATCTTTACTTTCCTGGTCCAGCACCCGGAAGTCGTGATCGACGTGTGGCGCGTGATGGGCCTCAGCCAGGTGGCTCTCGAAAAGCAACCGGCCGAATCGGGTGCCATTCCCCCGGCTCTGCGTGGTCACGGCACCCAGACTCGAGACTTCGGGCCCGTCTACCGCGGCACGGATGGGGCCGGCACCACCGGCACTGTCCGCTTCCTCTACGCCGATTGGGGCCCGGATGCCCACAACACGGCGGTCGTGTTCGCCGACGGCGCCTACGAGGGCAAGCCGTTCGTCGCCCCCATCAAGGCCCGCTCGCTCCTGTTGTTCCGCTCCGGCGCTATCCAGGAGACCAACGGCCGTCACTACGTCACCGTCCGCGTCGATTCCTTCGTGCACATCGATCAAGTCGGCATCGAGCTAGTGGCCAGGACGATTCAACCTTGGATTGCGAAAACGGCCGACCACAACTTCATCGAGACGCTCAGCTTCGTGGGTAACTTTTCGCGCACGGCCGAGCAGAACCCGCACGGCATCGAGCGCCTGGCCGCGCGCCTCCCCTCGATCGACGAACCCACCCGCAGCCAGCTCGTCGCCCTCTCGTACCGCACCGCCGAGCGCTACGCTCGGCGCGACGTCGCTACCACCGGTACGTCGCTGTTAGCGCAGAGGTCCGAGTCGACTCGGTAACCTGCCGTTGGACCTCGTTTGCCCCGCTGCGTCGGCAGTGGTATCGTTGAACGAGAGACGAAGGAGCGGCTCCGCTCGTCGAGCGTCGGGGAGTTCCCATGCCGACCATTGAGGTTATCGGGCCCTACAAGCTTTTCTTCTAGTCCGCGGAAGGCAGCGAGCCACCCCATGTTCACGTTCGGCGAGATCGGGCGGCCGCCAAGTTCTGGCTAAACCCGGTACGTTTAGCAAGTTCGCGCCGCTTTCCGGACCATGAATTACGCGCGCCGCAGAGATTAGTAGAAGACAACAGAGACCGAATCCTCGAGGTATGGAATGAGCACTTTAGTCACGGAACGCGAAGTGTTCGCTGAGTCGGTTTGCTTTTCGGCCGACTCAATGACAGGGTCGCTTGACGATGGACGGACTCTTTCAGTTCCCCTCGCTTGGTACCCGCGGCTGCTGCATGGTACCGAAGCGGAGCGAATGAGATACGAATTGATCGGGGACGGCGAAGGTATCCATTGGCCCGATCTCGATGAAGACATCAGCATCGAGGGTCTCTTAGCAGGGCGACGTTCCGCGGAAACCGATGCCTCCCTGGCCCGCTGGCTGGCGAAACGTCCGTAGGCAACCTACTTCCCGCCGAAGCGCTCTTTGGCGAGCTTCGACACGCCCACCAGATCGACTTTCCCGCTGCCCAGCACCGGGATCGACTCGACCTCCATGAAGCAGTTGGCGTCGGGGATCCAAAGGTTCGGCAGCCCGTTGCTGCCCAGCTCGCGGCAAATCTCCTCCGGCGACCTGGCCAGATTCGTGTGCACGACAATCAGCCGCTCGCCTTTTCGCTCGTCAGGCACCGATGTGACCACCACAATCAATTCGCCTTCATTGTCCGTGCCGAGGATTTGCTGGATGGCCTCCTCGATGCGCAAGTGTGGCACCATCTCGCCGCCAATCTTGGCGAATCGGCTCAATCGAGCCGTGATGTAGATAAACCCATCGTTGTCGACCTTGGCGATGTCGCCCGTCACGTACCAGCCGTCGCGCATCACCTTGGCCGTTTCTTCCGGCTGGCCGAAATAGCCCTTCATCACGTTGGGGCCCTTCACGAGCAGCATTCCGGGCGATTCCAGCGGCAAGTCCTCGAACGTTTCGGGGTCGACCACCTTCACCGAAACGCCGGGCACCGGCCGACCGACCGATCCCTCCTTGCATTCAACTTCGAGGCTCTTCGAGCGGCTCGACGGCACGTTGACGCTCACCAGCGGCGACAGCTCGGTCGTGCCGTATCCTTCCACTGGCCGCACACCGAACTTCTGCTCGAACGCCTCGCACAACGCGACGGGCAGCTTTTCCGCGCCGGCGACGACGACTTCCAGCGATTCGAGCTCCTCCGGGTCACAGCGCCGCAGATAGGCCCGCAGGAAAGTGGGCGTCGCAAGCAGGATCGTGGCGTTGCGCGTCCGCGCCAGCCTCGCGACGATCCGCGTGTCCAGCGGCGAGAAATGGTACGCGGCTCGGATATCCAGCAACAGCGGTCCCCACAGCGTAACTGTAAATCCCAATGAATGGAAAAACGGCACGATTCCCAACACCGAGTCGTTCGCCTTCGGGTGCACCACCTGATCGATGGCCTCGACGTTGGTGGCGATGTTGTGATGCGTCAGCATCACGCCCTTCGGCATTCCCGTGGAGCCGGAGGTGAAGATGACGGTGGCCACGTCGTCGCCGCGGATGCGGTGCAGCCCGATTAGCCGGTCCAGCAACACGGCCGGCATCAAGTACGCGCCCAAGGCGCCGGCCAACTTGTCGCCGCGTGTGATCTTCTCCCGCAAATCGTCGACATAGACCAGCTCCGCCTGGAGCGAGTCCTTGAATTTCGACATGACCGGGCTTTCCAGCACTCTGCGGCTGGTCAGCACGCGCCGGATGCCGGCCCGGCCGATGCAGGCGTTGAGCACGTCCGGCGAGGCGGTGTAGTTCAGATTCGCCGTCACGCGGCCCGTCATTGACAAGGCCGCGTTGCACACCGCGCTGCCCACCGATGGCGGCAGCAGCAGTCCGACGCAGCTATCCTCGGCGGTAAGCACGTGCCGCAACAATAGCCGCCGCATCACCAGCGTGGCGGCCAGCAGCTTGCCGCCGCTCAGCTCCACGCCCGTCGTGTCGGACAGCTTGCTGCGAAACATACTTTTGCGGCAGTTGCGAATCATCGCGCGGGGCAGGGCGGCAGTGCGTTGCTTCCGGCCGGACATCGCGTCCGCGCCCAGGTCCTGCACCGCTTGCCGCACTTCGTAGATATCCTTCGGCTCGGCAATTGGCTTGCCAAACCAGATCGATACCTGGCGTGGGTGGGCCGTGGGCCATTTCCAGAAGAACTTACCGCCGCGGAAGCTGAAGATGCTGCCCCACAGCTCGTCGAGGTACACGGGGATAATCGGCGCGTCGGTGCCGCGTTGAATTTCCAGTACGCCCGACTTGAACCTCTGCAGCTGGCCGCTCCGGCTGATGCCGCCCTCGGGAAAGATGCACACGAGGTCGCCGGCCCGCAGCGCCTCGCGGGCCGTCTCGATCGCCCCCCGCGCCGCCTTCGGCGACGGCTTGATCGGGATCGCGCCCATAATCTTCGCCAGCCCGTGCGCCCGCCACGTGGTGATGATGTCGCTGCCGATAAGCATGCGAACCTGCCGAGACGAAGTGGTCAGCAGCAGCAGCCCATCCAGCCAGGAGATGTGATTGGGGACTAGGATCGCTCCGCCTTGCTCCGGAATGTTCTCGCGCTGGTACACGCGGATTTTGTAAATGGAATGCGTCAGCAGCCAGGCCAGGAATTTGATCGTCGCCTGGGGAATCTCGGTAACGATGTAGATGAACACCGGCACGGTCGCCAGGCCGCACATCAAGAAGATTTGCCGCGAGGTGAACAGTGCCTCGCCGTCCACGGGACGGCGCAATAGCCAGTAGCCGGCCGACGCGACGAGCATTCCGCCGAAGGTGAGAAAATTGCTCGCGGCCAAGATGGCGCCTCGATGCTCGGTCGGACTGCGGTGTTGCATGTAGGCGGCCAGCGGCACGTCGAACAGGCCGGCGCTCACCCCCAACATAACCAGAAACGCGCAGGCCGCGATGTAGCTCAGCGTATACGCGCCCGCCGGATCGATCAGCACGCCTTCCACGCTATACAACAAAAAGGAGAACAGGGCCAGCCCGCCGGCACCCAGCGGCAAAATGCCAAGCTCCACCTTGCCGCCCGACCACACGCCGGCCAGCACGCTGCCCAGTCCGGCGCCGACGACCAGCGCCCCCAACAGCGGCGTCACCTGCGTTTGCCGAAAGGCCAGGATGTCGGCCGCGCCTTCCTGCGCAAACTGGTCGATGTTCAAGTGGGCCAACATCGCCAGCGTCCAGAAGAACATGATCCCGAAAGCGACGCGCAGCAGGGCGCGATCGTGCCCCAGCGATTTCAAATCGCGCACCGTCTGGCGCGCTATGTTCCAGGGGAACACGCGCCGCGGGTTGGCCGCCTGCAGCGGCATGATCAACAGGCTGGCGACCCATCCGGCCGTCGCCACGCCGACCAGCACGAGCGCCGAAATCCACCACCGCTCCTTGCCAAGCGGCCCGGTAACGCTTTCCAGCGACAGCCAGTTGCCGACCACCGTGCCCACGACGGTGGCGATAACGGTCGTCAGCCCGATCACGCCGTTAGCCGACGAGATCTTGTTGGCCGTGAGCATCTCCGGAATGCTGCCGAACTTCGACGGCCCGAACAAGGCCGCTTGCGATCCGATCAACGCCACGACGCCGAACATCAAATAAATGTTGCCGACCAGAATCGCCCCCACCGCCAAGACCATGATCGCGATTTCAGCAAGCTTGCACTTGATGATCACCTGGCGCTTGCTGAACCGGTCGGCCAGGAAACCCGCCGGTGCGGCCAGCAACAGGTACGGAAAAACCAGGCAGCCCGAGCCGACCGCCAGGACGGTGCTGAACTGGTCCCGTTCGACATAATGCTTACCCAACCCGATCACGAGCCAACGTAGAATGTTGTCGTTCGTCGCGCCGAGGAACTGGGTCGCCAACAGGCCGATAAACGTCAGCGACAGCAGTCGTTCGCGCTGCACCGGCTCACCCGCTTCATTCAACGCTTCGCGGCCAGTGTCGGACTTAGTGATTTGAAGCATGACCGAGCAGATTCCGGGAGTGCGGCGGCAAACGGCCGCTCGCGCTGCCGCCTGCCGCTGCGTCTGGGAGGGTTCGATTCACGAGGCGTTCCCGGAGCGCCCCATTGGTGCTGGCCGTCATGGACCAACGCCTCCGCCCCGGTAACTTGCCCCTATTACTGTACCTTTGATCCCATCACCCGGCCAACCCGGCCTTTGCCCGCCGGCGCCCATCCCCACTACGACAATTCGTATTGCTTCAAACCACCGTTGCCCGCTATCGTGTGGCGGTTTTCGATGCTCCGTGTTTCTTGCACCCGGCTCCCCGCTAGGTTGGCCGCATGTCACGTCTACCCGCATTTCTGTTCGGCATGGTCTGCGGGGCCGCGCTGCTCTGGGTGGCGATGAACTACCACGTCGTGCGCGCCCGCGACGGGTTCCACTTCGTTGCCAAGCAGCCCGCGCGGTTGTCGGACGCCTTCATCGACATCCGCGAATTCAACCTGACCGACTGGGCCGGCCATCCGCAACTGGCGGCCGCCCTGGTCCAAGCCGACAAGCAACACCTGGTAGGCGACTCCGCCGCCGCGTCGATCCAGGAAAACATCCAACAGCTCCTCCCCGCCTGGCCCAAACAATAAGGCCCCCCCGATTCTCCGTCGCTTCCCAGGCGGTCATCGTTTCGCCCTCAGCTGCCATTGCCGCGGTGCCCTCCTTGCAACGCACCGCCCGCCCCCCGCCGCACGTCTAGGCGGTCCAACAGGATACGTCGATCCTCCGTCTCATCCGGTCGTCGTTTGCGGTACATTTTCTTGTAAGAAAATGCTTGCTCACGGCACCAATACTTCTGGGATGAGGTCTTGTATTGCGTGACGAAGACCGAACGTCGCTGTTCATGAACTGGCTTGGCGAGCATGGCGCCTCAGTCATGAAGGTGGCGCGCGCTTACACCCTCACCAGCGACGAATGCCAAGACCTCGCCCAGGAGATTCTGCTCCAAGCCTGGCAGTCTCTGCCGAAATTCGAGGGCAAGGCAAGCTCGTCGACGTGGTTCTATCGCGTGGCACTACACACCGCGATGAATTGGCATCGAAAGGACCAGCCGCGGCGGTCCAGGCAACGACCGCTCGTGGAGGTGCAAGTCTTGGCGCCCAAGGGGATCGACAGTGCCGAGCAGGCTCAGCAGCGCGAAACCGTCGAGCAGCTATACCAGGCCATTCACCAATTGCCGAAGACGGATGCGGCACTGGTGCTGCTGTACCTGGACGAATTGAGTTATCGCGAGATGGCCGAAGTGCTAGGCATCTCGGAAAGTAATGTTGGCGTGAAGCTGAATCGGGCCAAAAAAGCGCTGAGCGAACTGATGAAGGAGAGGTCCCATGTCCCCTGACGACTTTCAGCAGGCCTGGCGGGCGGAATCCTCTCAGACGCGGGTCACGGTCGATGCCGACTTGCTGCTCCAAGAAGTGCAGCGTAACCAACGAGATTTTCTGGCGACGATTTTCCGGCGAGATCTTCTGGAGGTAGCAACCGCACTACTTTTGCTGCCCGTCTGGTTCTATCTGGGTGCATTGTTTTCGCTGCCTTGGACGTGGTATCTGGGCGTGCCGGCAATTGCGTGGATCGCCGGGTTTATCCTCTATTACCGCCTTCGTTATCCACAGAAGGTAAGTGAGCCCAACGAGCCGCTGCTCGAATGCGTGCGGCATTCGTTAAGCCAGGTTGAGCAGCGGATCTGGTTGCTACGCAACGTGTTTTGGTGGTATTTGGTGCCGCCTGTCATTTCTCTCCTGGCCTTTTTTGGCCATGTGACCTGGTTGCGATCTCAAAACGGGTTGGCCGCTCTGGGCCGCGTGGACATATTCATCGTTCTCTTGGCGGTGTATCTCTTCCTTTATTTTCGAAATCACCGCGCCATTTATTCGGAACTTGAACCGCGACGCGAAGAACTAATTGCGCTGCTTGCCAGTATCGGGGAAGAAAAGGCCAACGGGTACACAACGGCTGAACGCGCAAAAAAATGCCGTCGCGGATCGGTTGGACTTTGGTACTGGCTCATCGCTACCGGTTTGTGTGCCGTCGCAATCGTAATGATTCCTCTCACGGGCGGGTTATTCGATTTCGTTTACGATCAAACTCCCAGAAGCAGCGGTCTGGCAGGCGACTCGCTGGCCGGCGTGATCACGGACGAGCGCAGCGATAAGAATCTCGTCGGCCTCGCCGCGATGGTGATGGTCGACGGGAAAATCGAGGCCGCGGCGGCGTACGGGGAGCGCAAGAACGGCAGCGGTGTATCGCTTGAGATCGACGATCGCTGGCATCTGGGTGGGATCGCCAAGTCGGTCACCGCTACGATGATCGCTCGCCTGGTGGAATCGGACCGGATGCAGTGGACGGACACCGTCGGCGAGGCTTTTTCGGACGCCGCGGTTCACGAGAAGTGGAAGACGGTCACT
>CAZHIV010000330.1:0-7442 GCA_964532675.1 uncultured Planctomycetaceae bacterium | reverse complement strand
ACGTCAAGCACCCGTTCGTCCAGCCGCAGGTACTCCGGCGCCCGGCCGCCGGGCAAAACAAGTGCGTCGTATTGGCCGGCGTCGACCTCGTCAAACGAGGCGTTCAGCCGGAAACGGTGCCCCGGCTTCTCGCTGTACGTTTGATGCCCCTCGAAGTCGTGGATCGCCGTGGCGACGAAGTCGCCCGCCTTCTTGCCTGGGCAAACGACGGCTGCCTCGTGCCCAAGGGTGAGCAAAATTTGAAACGGCACCATGATCTCGTAGTCTTCCACGAAATCTCCGACGATGAGCAGGATTCTCTTGGTCTTCATCCGGACCACCCTCGAGTTCGGTAAAGTGGGATGCGGGGCTGATTCAACGACGAACCGTGAATGGCTCATCCTACGGGCGGCTGGCCCTCGCGAAAAGGCTGGACGAAACGGCCTGGCCCAAACAAAATGGACGCCGGCATCCGCCCAACTAACGTCGCGGTGCAGTTGCGCCTCTCACCGGCCGGTCGCTCGGCGTTGGGCGTCGACCAGGAAATTATTGCCGTCTATTATCATCAGGGCCCCCTGCTGGCCGCGATTCCTTCGTCCGCGCCGCCGTTCGCTGGGCAGCGGACACCGGGGCCGATTAACGCTCTGCTTGGCCGGGCTCCAGCAAGAATTCCGGCAAGCGCTGGACGCGGCCCTCGCGGTCGATGCAGGCGAGCGTGCTCTCCGCCTCGGCCAGCAGCTCGTTGCCGCGCAGCAGGCGGTACTCGTGGTCGATGCGTGCCCCCCGCGCGCGGACCGTGCGGATCACCAGCCGCAGCGTATCGCCGAACCGGCACGGCCGATGGTATTTGCAGGCGATCTTGTTCACCACCAGGATAATGCCGTCTCGCTCGAACTGGGCATAGTCGTGTCCCAGTGCCCGTAGCTGCTCGACCCGCGCCAGCTCGAAATACTGGAAGTAGTTCGCGTGGTGGACGTAGCCTTGGGCGTCTGTCTCGTAGTAGCGGACGCGGATCTCGATCTCGTGCTCAGGCAACATGATTTCAAACGGAATCACTTGGTACAAACTATTCCCGCTAGCCGCATGCGGTTTAGGAGGGCACCCCAATCGGCACTCCATAGTAATGCGTTTTGACGCTCGCTCCAATGTCGGTCGGCGTGTTGCAAAACGGCTGTGAATGCTTATAGTTACGGGAATGGCGCGGTCGCGCCGATCAGGCTCGCAAAGGCTTGCTTTAACCGACAAGGAATTCCTAATGAGTACTGGGGAAGGAGTTGGCACGGGAGCAGGGGCAGGCGCGGGAACGGAATATGCCACGATGCGGGGCCGCGATTATCCGTCCATCCGTCAGTTCACCGTTTTCCTGGAGAACCGCGTCGGCCAGTTGATGGACGTCGTTCGGAGGTTCGAGGGCAGCAACGTGCGGATCGTCGCCCTCACGATCTCCGATTCCACCGAATGCGCGCTGGTGCGATTCTTGCTCAGCGATCCCGAATCTGGGCGAGAAATCCTGGAGCGGGCCGGCCTGGCGATCGTCGAATCCGACCTCATTGGCGTCGAGCTGCCCGACTCCCAGCAGCCGATGCTGCAAATCTGCACCGCTCTGCTCGCGGCGGAGGTAAACATTACGCAGGTGTACCCGTTGCTGCTGCGGCCAACGGGCCGGCCGGCCGTCGCCCTGATGGTCGACAACATCGAGATCGCCATCGACACCCTCCGCGCCAAAGGTTTCCACGCCATCAACGAAGACGAGCTCAAGGACACGTAGCTAAATGACGAATGACAACATCCGAATGACGAACGAGAATCAAGAACGCCAATCGTCATTCGTCATTCGATCATTCGTCGTTCGATCATCATGCCCATCAACGTCACCTGCCCGGGTTGCTTGAAGCGCTTCAGCGTGGCCGACAAGTTTGCCGGCCAGAAGGGCCCGTGCCCGAAGTGCAAGTCGGTGATCACCATCCCCAAAAAAGAGGAGGAGGTGATCATCCACGCGCCGGAGCACTCCGAGGCCGGCGCGATCGGTGCGGGCGGGCGCCATGCGCTCAAGACCTATAAGCGCACGGATACTAAATTCCAGCCGCTGGTTTTCACCGGCGTGGTTGGCTTCGTGCTGGTGGCACTGCTGGTCGCCCTCGTGCTACGCAGCATGGGCACCGTGGAAGACTGGCTGCTGGCGGTTGGGGCCGTCGTGATGGGGCCGCCGCTGGCTTGGGCCGGATACCCCTTTCTTCGCGACTTGGAGCTGGAAGGCTACCAGGGAACGGCGCTGGTGATCCGTTCGGTGGCCTGTGGCTTGGTGTACGCGCTTTTGTGGGGAATATACGTCTTCGTCGGCCATCAGCTCTGGGGCACCGACGCCATGAACGGCGGACTGGAGATCTACCAACTCGTCATCATGGCAGCGGGCGTCTTGGGCATCGGTACGTTTGCCGCGTATGTCTCCCTCGACCTGGAGCCTGGCAACGCCTTCTTCCATGCTGCGCTGTACTTCGCCGTGACCGTGTTGCTCCGCCTCGTGGCAGGGCTGAACGCGCTGCCGGGGCTGGGAGCCGGAGGATGACGTCCCACAGGCTACCATTAAGGTTCGCACATTCAGTGCGAATGTCATTATCTGATTACAGGAGAAAGCTGAGGTAGCAGAGGCTGGCAACTCTGCTTCCTCTGCTTCCTCCTGTTTCCATGGTGAACACCATCTACGACATTCCCGAGATGGGGCGCTGGAGACGGGGCGCCGGATTGGTGCGGATTCCGCCCGGCGTCGACGTCCCGCTCACCGATCGCGTCCGTCAGCTCATCGACACGGCCGCGTTCCGCCGCCTGGCCCAGATCCGCCAACTGGGGCTGGTCAGCCTGGTCTATCCGGCCGCCAATCATACGCGGCAGGAACATTCGCTCGGCGTGTTCCTGGCGGCGATCGAGTACCTCGATCGGCTGGCGGCCGACGAGCGGTTCACCGCCGCAGTATCGCCGAGCGACGCCGAATCGCTGTTGGCCGCGGCCCTCTTGCACGACGTGGGACATTTCCCGTTCGGCCATCCCATCGAGGACCTCCACCTGCCGCGGATTATCGGGCATGAAGAACTCGCCGGCAGGTACATTCTTCATGGTGAGATAGCCGATGTGTTGCGCGACGCGTGGGGCCTAGATCCGGTTCACGTCGCCAATCTGGTGCGCGGAAAAGTGACCGGTCGTTCCCAGCGCATTCTGCGAAGCGTGCTGTCCGGCCCCATCGACGTGGATAAGATCGACTACCTGATGCGCGACAGCCTGCATGCCGGCGTGCCGTACGGCCAGCACTTCGACCGCCGGCGGCTCATCGGCAGCCTGTGCCTCAACGAAGCGGGCGACGGCCTGGCGATCAGCGACAAAGGCAAGACGGCCGCCGAGATGATGGTCTTCGCCCGCTACGTGATGTTCAGCGAAGTGTATTGGCACCACGCGGTGCGCTCGGCCACGGCGATGTTCCAACGCGCCTTCTTCGAGCTGCAGGACTCGCTCGACTTGGACGGCGCGCTGTCGCTTTCCGAGCGGCCGATGATCGATGCCCTGCTCTCCGCCTCGGCGGGCCGACCGGCCGCTGACTTGTTGACCGGAATCTTCGGCCCCAAGCGCGAGCTGTACAAACGGCTGGCGCAGTACAGCTACTTCGAGGAGCCGGACATGTATCGGCAACTTGCGCGTCGCCCTTATCCGGAGCTGGTGCGGTCCGCCGCGGCCGTGGCATCGATGTTGAGCGAGGCGCTCGGCCAGCAGGTTGCGCCGCACGAAGTGCTCGTCGACGCGCCGCCGACGGAGCTGGAAGTCGAGTTCGACATCGACGTCTTCTTCCCAAAGCAGGGCGTGTATCGGCGGCTCGGCCACATCTCACCCGTCGTGCGCACACTCGCGCAGGAGCAGTTCGACGACTACGTTAAGCGGGTGCGCATCTTCGTGCATCCCCGCATCGCTGCCGAAGCCCGGCGGGTGCCGGGCCTGAGCGAGCGTCTGGCGGGGCCCGTCGCAAACCCATGATGCGCCGGGGCCGACTGAAGATGACGATTATTTGGTGGCGGCACCGTTACGAACGCGACGGTCGGCTGTCATCGTGCGCAGCGGCGGCACGACCGTCGTCGTCGTGTCACGTTTTGGGTGGAGCAGCGACTGGCGGTACGCGGCGAGCTCGCCGTTCACTTGCTGTTGGCTTAGAACTCGCTCGGCGACGAGGATTTCGGCGATCGGCCGCTTGCGATCCGCCTGAATCATGAGCAGCCGCGTGACGTCGTCCCGCGTCATGAGCCCCATTTCGACGGCCAGGTCGCCGAATCGCTCCAGCGGCGAGTCATGCTGGGCATGCAGCACGCTGAAGATGTCGCGCGCCGAAAGGATGCCCTCTTCGAGCGCCAACTGACCGATGGGCACCAGTGTTTGCATTTGCACTTCCAGCGCGGCAACGAGCTGCTCGGCCGAAATGACTCCTTTATTCTTCAAATACAGTCCGAAGTGCATATCGATTCCCTCGCGAGACGTCGCGTTACGTGAAAAAACAGATGGACGAACCAACCCCCCACAAGATGCCGTCTCGGTGTCCGATCAAGATTACATTGCGAAGTGTGCCGGGGGCGATTTTCGGGTGCGATTGCAGCAGTCATGCCGATTTCGCCGCCGCAATTCGTAGGGCCGGAAGCAACTTGCCGATTGGAAGGCGAAACTGAGCGGCGGAATAACCGGTCGTTGAGTGCTTCGGCGACCGCGCCGCCGGCACCGCCCCTGCCCGCGATCAGGCGTGCGCGGATTTGCTTCGTGTTAATCTGGACTGCTTTCGGTCGGATTGCCGATAGGGGAATATGATCGGACGAGCGAAGCCGATCGGCTTGCACCGGAGGCGGGCCGCTGTCGCATGCCCGCGGGACGGAGCCGGGCGTCGTCGCGAGCCGGCGCGCATCCTGAAGCGCTGCCTCGCGGCCGAACCGAAGCCGATCATGCCCCTGCAAGGTCCGCACTTTCTGCTGTATGCCGAGGCGCCCACCCGCGGCTGCCTCCAGCCGCGCTGGCGATTCGTTCTGCAATCGCTCGGCGGCGACGAACGGTTGACGGCCGCCGACACCGAAGTCGAGACTCGCCCCAGCCGGCTCGAGCTGCTGGCCGTGGTCCGCGGGCTCGAAGCGCTCGATCAGCCTTCCCGCGTGACTTTGATAACGCGCAGCCGGTACGTCCGCCGGGGACTGCGGCGCGAATTGAACCACTGGCGCGAGGGACGCTGGCGGTGGGAGCGGTTCGGCAAGTTCGTACCGATCCGCGATCACGACTTGTGGCAACGCGTCGACCGGGCGCTGGAATTTCACCACGTCGAATGTTGCGCATTGCACGGAGACGAGGCGCCGCACGGTGCCATGCTCACGGCTCGGGGTGGGCCTGAGACCGAACGCGAGCATGGCCACTCCGAGCAGTGGCCATGGCACACGATCCCTCGCCGATCGGCAAATAGCTCGCTTATGGACCGACGGCGGAGGCGAGGCCGGCGCTGGTCGCTGGGGCGGCCGTTCCACCTCCTGCGGCACGGCATTTTGACACCGTTTTTGGCCATTTGGCGCCCGGCGTTTACCAGGGCCGCTTGAAGGCACACAATAGCAAGCGCGTGACAGGCGGCCTCCAGGGAGGGAGAGCTTCCCGCCATCACCCGCACAACAGGAGAACCCAACGTGCAAACCCAACTGCCGCTGCAATCCGTCGGTCCGGTCATTTACGGTTATCACGAAAACCCTTTCGAGATCCTCGGGCCGCATGAAATCGAACAGAACGGCCAGCGGGCATTGGCCGTGCGGGCGTACCTGCCCGAGGCGCAGCGGGCGTGGGTGATCGACTCCACGCACGGCGGGTCGCGCCCCATGCGACGGATCCATCCGGCCGGTTTGTACGAGGCGGTTGTGGAGGGGCAAGGAGCGAGGAGCGAGGAGCGAGACTCGCGCGCTAACGGTCGCTCGGAATCTCTCGATCCTCGATCCTCGAACCTCGCTCCTCGTTACCAACTCCGCGTGACCTACAAATCGGGTGAGACACACACCATGCACGATCCCTACGCCTTCGCGCCAATGCTCACCGATTACGATTTGCACCTGCTGGGCGAGGGGACGCACTGGCGCAGTTACGAGCGGCTCGGCGCCCATCGTCGCACCGTCGACGGCGTCACGGGAGTCAACTTCGCCGTCTGGGCGCCGAATGCCGAGAGCATCGCGGTAATCGGCGACTTCAACCAATGGGACCGCCGCAGCCACATGATGCGCAAACATGTCCCCAGCGGGGTCTGGGAGATGTTCATTCCTGACATCGGCGCCGGCGCAAAGTACAAGTACGCGGTGAAATTCCGCGGCGGGCACGTGATGGAGAAATGCGATCCTTACGGCTTCGCCGCCGAAGTGCCGCCCCGCACCGCGAACATCGTCACCGACCTCGACACCTATCAATGGAACGATGCCGAGTGGATCGGCCGGCGAGCGGAGCACAATGCCCTCGACGCCCCGATGTCGGTCTACGAGGTCCACCTGGGGAGCTGGCGGCGCAATCCGGGCGATCCGGACCGCTGGATGAGCTACCGCGAGATCGCCCCGCAGCTCGTCGAATACTGCCGGCAAATGGGTTACACGCATATTCAATTGCTCCCGGTGAGCGAGCATCCTTTCACCGGCAGCTGGGGTTACCAGACAGTCGGCTATTTTGGGGCCACCAGCCGCTACGGCACGCCGCAGGACTTTATGCACCTGGTCGATCTGTGCCATCAAAACGGGATCGGCGTCATCATCGACTGGGTGCCGGCCCATTTCCCCAAGGACGACCACGGCCTGCGCTGGTTCGACGGCACCGCGCTGTACGAGCACGCCGACCCGCGCAAGGGCGAGCATCCCGATTGGGGCACGCTGATTTTCAACTACGGCCGCACCGAGGTGCGGAACTTCCTGCTCTCCAACGCCCTCTTCTGGCTCGACAAGTACCACATCGATGGCCTGCGCGTCGACGCGGTGGCCTCGATGCTGTACCTCGACTACAGCCGGAAGGACGGCGAATGGGAACCCAACTGCTTCGGCGGCCGCGAGAACCTCGAAGCCATCGACTTCCTCAAGAAGTTCAACGAGGAAGTCCACCTGCAATATCCGGGCGTGCTGACGATCGCCGAGGAGTCGACCGCGTGGACGGGCGTTTCCCGGCCGACGTACCTGGGCGGGCTGGGCTTCTCGCTCAAGTGGAACATGGGCTGGATGAACGACACCCGCGAGTACATGCACAAGGAGCCCATCCACCGCAAGTATCACCAGGATGAGCTCACGTTCTCGCTGATCTACGCCTTCACCGAAAACTTCTGCCTGCCGCTCTCGCACGACGAGGTCGTACACGGCAAAGGCTCGCTGCTGGACCAGATGCCCGGCGACCTGTGGCAGAAGTTCGCCAATCTGCGGCTCATGTACGGCTACATGTGGACCCACCCC
>CAZHIV010000329.1:0-21534 GCA_964532675.1 uncultured Planctomycetaceae bacterium | reverse complement strand
CCGCTCGGAAAATAGCGGTGTTTGGCGAGTCGGCCCGTTCGCGTCCAACCCGTTCTAGGGGATTAGGCTTGCTCTCGCTGGCAGGTCAATTTCGAGTTTTTGTGAAGAAACTTATGTACACGCCGTTAGCCGGTGATACATTGATGGCCGGGTGCGTCAAATCGTCGCGCCGCGGTGAGTTACCTTTTGAGCAAGGCGAGGGACTAATGATTTCCAAACGTGGGCGCAAGTCATGGGCACTCATGCCCGTCGTCTGTTTGTTGGCAACTGCTTGCCTGTTGCTGACGGCCCGAATCAGCCAGGCCGTCGTCTTGGAGTTCGACACCGAGCTTACCGAGCTCAATCTCACTACCCCATCGCCAGTGCCGTTGCCGTTGGCGAGTGACCCTGGCAACGCGCTTGGGGACAGCGTCGAGGGTTACGGCTGGGTCGATTCGCTGGTGACGGTCACGCTTTCATCGCAGCGGCTGATCAGTCCCGGTCCCGCATCGCTCGGCCAGGCATGCGCCACGAACGAGGGAGGCGGCCCCACCGGCCAGGCATGCCATCCGACGGGCTCTCCCCCGCCGATCAATCCCAATGAGCTGCACGGCCAGAATTTCCACGTCGATAGCTTCTTCGACGTCTGGTACGACATCACGGTGACGGACGTCGATCCTCGGCCCGGTCGCGATTATGCGGGCATGCCAAATGGCGCTTCGATCACGTTGCAAGACCTGACGGACTCCGGCATTCGCGATATGCAGGCGTCGTACTCCGCGGTGTTTGACAAAGACCACCCGAACTACAACATGGTCCCGCCCACCTCGTCGTTCCCCTACATTGGCCATTTCGACATCGAAATCCCGCTAGGCGGCGATATCAACGGCAACGGCGAGAACGACAAGATCAAGTTCACGCTGGCCGCGCACCAGGTCGACGGCGAGAACGCCACGTTCATCATCCTGCCGGACGGCACGGTGGTGGACAACATGGATTCCATCGCCAGTCTCGATGGGCTCGTTGTGGACGAGTCGACCGACCCGCCGTTTCACATCGACCTGGCGGGTCCGACTCAGGCGACGAGCAAGCTGATCAACCAAGTGGTGCCGGAGCCTTCGGCGCTCGTGCTGCTGATGGCGGCCGGCGTGCTGATGCCGGTCGTCCGCCGACGCCGTGGCCGGAACGGCTGATCTGCGTGGGAAAAATCCTCTTGATTCGCTGGCCGGACCGGGCACGCTAGCTTGCCCGCTCCGGCCCTTTTTACGCGCTCCCTTTTCGCCCTTCACTTGGCCGGCCCCCGTTTCGCCGCAGGGCGTGGCGGACGCTCGGTTCCGGGGCAAGCTGCACGCACGGACGCTACAATGGCGTCGATAGCGTCGACGTCGCATAGTGCGCCCGCCTCGGCCCGATTTGAAAGGGGAGTCTTGGCCATGTGGGAATTTCTGTCCAACTTGTTCAATACGTCTGATTTTCCCCCAAGGTGGCACTGTGGAACCTGGTCCAGCGGACACGGCTGGCTGCATATCCTTTCCGATACGGCCGTGTTCGGGGCGTACACGGCGATCCCGGTGGTGCTGGCCTTCTTCGTGATCCGCAAGCGGGACATACCGTTCCCCAAGATATTCTGGCTGTTCGCGGCCTTTATCTTCGCCTGTGGGTTCGGGCACCTCATCGAGGCCATTATTTTCTGGCAGCCGGTGTATCGATTCGCCGGCGTGGTGAAACTCACCACAGCCGTGGTGTCGTGGGCGACGGTCATCGCGCTCGTTCCAGTAGTGCCTCAGGTCCTGCACTTCCCTGGGCTCGCCAAGCTAAACGAGGAACTGCGCAGCGAGGTGGAAGAGCGCCGCCGGGTGGAAGACGCGCTGCGGGAGAGCGAGGAAAAGCTGGCCGAGCTGCTGGCGAGCGAGCGCGAGGCCCGCGGCGAGGCGGAGCGGGCGAACCGGGTCAAGGATGAATTCATCTCGACGGTGTCGCACGAGCTGCGGACGCCGCTGCACGCCATCTTGGGCTACGTGCAATTGCTGCTGCGAGACAGTCCCGCCAAGGAACAAGTCGAAGGCCTTTCGGTGATCGAGCGCAATGCGAAGGTGCAAGCGCAGATCATCGAAGACCTGCTGGATATGAGCCGGATCATGTCCGGCAAGGTGCGGCTAGACGTCGAGACAATGGACATGGTGCAGGTCGTGGAAGCGGCCATCGCCACGGTGCGCCCGGCGGCGGACGCCAAGAACATTCGCATCCAGTCGCTGCTGGATCCGAAGGCAGGCCCGGTGCTGGGCGACAGCGGCCGCTTGCAGCAAGTGGCCTGGAACCTGTTGGCCAACGCGATCAAGTTCACGCCCAAAGGCGGCCGCGTGCAGGTCGTCATGGAACGCGTGAATTCGCATCTCGAGCTACGCGTTTCCGATACGGGCCAGGGCATCAAGCCGGAGTTTCTGGACCAAGTGTTCGATCGTTTTCGGCAGGCCGACTCGGCAACGACCCGGCGGCACGCCGGCTTGGGGCTGGGCCTGTCGATCGTCAAGCATCTGGTCGAGCTGCACGGCGGGCAGGTAGCCGCCTTCAGCCCGGGCGAGGATCAGGGGGCGACGTTCGTCGTGACGCTGCCCGTGCAGATTATCCATCGCGAAGGCGATGGCTGGTCCCCCGCCGTCCCCGGCGCTGCCGATGTGAACCGCGACGGTCAGCCCGATTTGAGCGGCCTGCGGGTCCTTGTCGTCGACGACGATCCGGACGCGCGGGAGCTCATTCGACGGCTGCTCGCCGACCTCAACGCCCAGACACTTCTGGCCGGCTCGGCCGACGAGGCGCTGCAATGCCTGCGCGACCGGCGGCCCGACATTATCCTCAGCGACATCGGCATGCCCGATAAAGACGGCTACGACCTGGTACGCGGCGTGCGGGCGCTACCCGGCGACCAAGGCGGCAGTATTCCGGCGGCTGCCCTCACCGCGATGGCCCGGCCCGAAGATCGAACCCGCGCGATGCTGGCCGGTTTTCAGGCCCACATTACCAAGCCCGTCGATCCGACGGAGCTGGTGGCCGTCGTCGCCACCTTGACGGGCCGGACGGGCAGGCCCGCCCCCGGCAGAACCGACGCCTGATCGAGGCTGATCTTGACCTCGCCGCGCCGGCGACCGGACAATCCGGTCCCGTCTGGAGCGGCCTATGAGCAGCAACGCTTCGAGTTTTCCTGCGCAATCGCCCACGGCCAGCGTCGTCCGCATCGCGCTCGGCTATTCGGCGACGGTCGTCGTCACGTTGGCGCTATTGCTGCTGGTGTTGGCGTATGGCCGGCAACTCTCACCGGCCGCCGGCGGCGCGGCACCGGCCGCGGGTGCCGCTGCCGTTGCCCATAGCAGCTACGTGCTCTACCACGTGCTGGTGGCGCTGGTGGCGATCCTGCTACTGGGCCGCTGGTTGGGAAAGTTGTTCGTCTACTTCGGCCAGCCGCGGGTGATCGGCGAGATCGTGGCCGGCATCGCCCTCGGCCCGTCGCTGTTGGGGCAAGTCTGGCCCGCGGCGATGCACTTTATTCTGCCGGCGGACGTCGGCCCGTTCCTGGGCATCATCGCCCAGATCGGCATTATCTTGTACATGTTTCTCATCGGCCTGGAGCTCAATGCGGGCCTGATCCGCTCGCGAGCCCATGCCACCATCGCCATTTCGCATACCAGCATCCTCGTGCCTTTTCTGTTCGGCGCGGCGCTGGCGCTGTGGCTCTATCCGCGACTGGCCAGCGGCAGCGTGCCTTTTGCCAGCTTCGCGCTGTTCATGGGCGTGGCCATGTCGATCACGGCCTTTCCCGTCCTGGCCCGGATTCTCACCGACCGGCGGATGGAGAATACCGAGCTGGGCGTCGTGGCCCTCTCCTGCGCGGCGATCGACGACGTTACCGCCTGGTGCTTGCTCGCGTTTGTCGTCGGCGTGGCCCAGGCGGAGGTCGGCGGCGCGGTGCAGACCGCCCTGCTGGCGCTTGGTTACATCGCGATCATGTTCGCGGTCGTGCGCCCGCTGGCCGTTCGCTACCTGGGGCCGGGCGCCGACCATCCGCCGCGGCGGATGGCCGTGTGGGTGCTGGTGGCCCTGCTCTTTTCGGCGCTGACGGCCGAATGGATCGGCATCCACGCCATCTTCGGCGCGTTCCTGCTGGGCGCCATCATCCCGCACGACAGCGAGGTCGCCCGCGACTTTACGAGCAAGCTGGAAGACATCGTCAAAATCCTGCTCCTGCCGGCCTTCTTCGCCTACACGGGCATGCGGACCGAGATCGGCCTGGTGAGTGGCTGGCAGGCGTGGATGTTCTGCGCGGTGATCATCCTGGTGGCCACGCTCGGCAAATTCGGCGGCACGCTTGCCGCCGCCCGGCTCACCGGCCTCGGCTGGCGCACTTCCGCCGCCCTGGGAATCCTCATGAACACCCGCGGCCTGATGGAGCTGATCGTGCTCAATATCGGCCTGGAGCTGGGCGTCATTTCGCCCACGCTCTTCGCGATGATGGTCATCATGGCCCTGGCCACAACCGTCGCCACAACGCCCATCCTCCACGCCCTCACACGCCGCAACGGCGCGCCCGCTTCAGCGGGCGGGTGACAGCGAGGAAACGTTCGACGCATCCACCGGCCGCACGACGCCGCGGTCGGTAATGATCGCCGCGATGAGACTGGCCGGCGTCACGTCGAACGCCGGGTTGTAGACCGCCACGTCGTTCGGCGCGGTCTGTTTGCCCAGGCCGTTGGTGATTTCCTCGGCGGCGCGCTGCTCGATGGGGATGTCGGCGCCGGTGGCGACCGAAAGGTCGAACGTGGTCGTCGGGGCGGCGACGTAGAACGGGATGTTGTGCGCGTGGGCCAGCGTCGCCACGCCGTAGGTTCCGATCTTGTTGGCCGTGTCGCCGTTGGCCGCGATGCGGTCGGCCCCCGTGATGACCGCCTGCACGCGGCCTTCGCGCATCACCTGGGCGGCAGCCGAGTCGCAGATGAGCGTGGCCCCAATGCCGCGCTGCTGCAGCTCCCACATCGTGAGCCGGGCGCCTTGCAGCAATGGCCGCGTCTCGTCGGCCCACACATGCGGCCGCTTGCCCCGGCGCGCAAGCTCGAAGATCGCGGCCAGGGCGGTGCCGTCGCCGCCCGTGGCGAGCGCGCCGGCGTTGCAGTGCGTGAGGATGCCCGCGCCGTCGGGCAAATCGGCCAGCAGATCGGCGCCGTGCCGCCCCATCGCCGCGCACTGCCGGCGGTCCTCCTCGTGAATCGCCCGCGCCTCGGCCAGCAGCCGCTCAAGAATTCCCCTCCCTCTTAGGGAGGGGCCAGGGGAGGGTTCGTGCGCCACGCGGCGCATCCGCTCCAGCGCCCAGAACAAATTCACCGCCGTCGGCCGGCTCGTCGCCAGATAATCGCAAACTTCATTCGCATCGCGACCCGACTGCACGCCGATGCACACGCCATACGCCGCCGCCACGCCAATCGCCGGCGCCCCGCGCACCGCCAAGCGCCGAATCGCCTGCCACACATCCTCCACCGTACGGCATTCAAGATACACCGTTTCCACCGGCAGCCGTGTCTGGTCGAGCAGCACCAGACGGCCATCTACATTGTCGAGCCATTCCACGGTCCGGAAAGACTGCTTCATTTCATATTTGTCCGCAGATCGCGCAGATGTAGCCAGATTCATCTGGGAAGAGAAAGGTTAGAATTGCCGTTATCTGCGCTCATCTGCGACATCTGCGATGGAGAATGCTGAGTAAAGATTAGTCGTCTGTATTCGAGACGTGTCGCACCAAAATTGACCAACAGCCCGCGTTCACACCCAGTCGCTTTGAGATAATGAATCGTCTGTGCCTGATGTCCTGGGGCCAGCGCGGTTAGCGCCTTTAACTCGACAATTATAGAGTCAAAACAAAAGAAGTCCGCGTCATAGCGCGTTCTCAGCGGAATATCCGTGAAGTAAATAACCAATTGCTTTACGCGGACAAATGGAATACCACGGCGCGCAAATTCGATTTCCAGCGCTTCCTGATAGACCGCTTCCAAAAACCCGTGACCCAGCTCGTTATGCACGGCCATGCAGGCGCCAATGATCGCGTAGGTCTGCGGATCACCTTCCGGTAATTCATCATCGGTTTTCATGCGAACTCCCTCATTACATTTGTCCGCAGATGGCGCAGATGACCACAGATGGATATATTGAAATTCTGCAACTGAGTTCAGCGAAAACGACCTCTTCTTTATTTCTGCATATCTGCGCACATCTGTGTCATCTGCGGACAAACCACTATTGTCCGATGGCGGTCGCAAAACGATCGGAATAGGGCATCTTGAACGTCTCCGCTACGGCCTTGTTCGTCACTTCGCCGGCGAAGAGGTTGATCGCGCGGGCGACGGGGCGCAGCTCGCCAGCCGCTCGTTCGATGCCGCGCTGGGCGATTTCCAGGACCCAGGGCAGTGTGACGTTGCAGAGGGCGAAGGTGCTGGTGCGGCCGACGGCGCCAGGCATGTTCGTGACGCAGTAGTGCACGACTTCCTCCACCGTGTACGTGGGGCTGCTGTGCGAAGTGGGCTTGCTCGTGGCGATGCAGCCGCCCTGGTCGATCGCCACGTCGATGATCACGCTGCCGGATTTCATGCGTTTCAAGTCTTCTTGCTCCACGAGCATGGGAGCCTTCGCCCCGGGGATGAGCACGGCGCCGATCACCAGGTCGGCCTTGGCCAGTTGCTCGCGCACGGTGTGGCGATCGCTGAACAGGCAGTTCACGTTGGGCGGCATGATGTCGTCGAGATATCGCAGCCGGTCCATGTTGATGTCGAGGATGGTGATGTCGGCGTTGAACCCGGCGGCGATCTTGGCGGCGTTGGCGCCGACCACGCCGCCGCCGAGTATCGTGATGTAGGCCGGGGCGACGCCCGGCACGCCGCCCAACAGGATGCCGCGCCCCATCTGCGGCCGCTCCAGGAACTTGGCCCCCTCCTGGATGCTCATCCGGCCGGCCACTTCGCTCATCGGCGTCAACAGGGGCAGCCGGCCCTGGTCGTCGGCCAGCGTTTCGTAAGCCACGCAGGTCGCGCCGCTGGCCAGCAGGGCCTCGGTCAGCTCGCGATCGGCCGCCAGGTGAAAATAGGTGAACAGCACCTGGCCCTGGCGGATTATCTTCAACTCGCTCGGCTGCGGCTCTTTGACTTTGACGATGAGCTCCGCCTGTCCGAAGATTTCCTCCGGCCCGCTGACCAGCTCGGCGCCTTGCCGCAGGTAGTCGTGGTCGGGAATGCCGGAGCCCAGCCCCGCGCCCGCTTCGAGGAGCACGCGGTGCCCGCGGCGCACGAGCTCCTCGACGCCCACCGGCAGCATGGCCACGCGGTACTCATCCTGCTTGATCTCCTTGGGCACGCCGACAATCATGACAATGGCTCCCGTAGCGGCAAACGTAAGGCGACAGGCACGCCGTCAGTTTAAAGCACCAAGGACCAAATCCCAATGACCAAAGGCCGCGTTCTATGCGGGTGGCGCGTTGGTCATTGGTGCTTGGTCATTGGTCATTGGTCATTCGAACAGCGAGATACTCTTGGACCCGAAGGCGCCCAAATCCTGGTTCCCATTCGCCTTGCTGGCGGCCTCCCTGGCCGTCTGGGCCGGGCTGTTCGCGCTGGGGGCCTACCTGGAGTGGGGCGCCGACCGGCCGCGGCACGACCTCCGCAAGCCGCTCATCATCCTGGCCGTGATGACGGCCTTCCTCGCGTTTTGGGGCGTGGCCCTCTGGCGGCGGGCACGGCGAAAATCGTACATGCCTGAATGGAATCGCCACGTGGATAAGCGGTCCGTTGAGGCGGTCGAACGGTCGCTTTGGGCGACGATGATGTGCGAATGTGATAAATGCGGGACAGTCCTAGACCTGCCACATTGGTCAGAGCCTCCTTGGAATGACCCAATCGACTGGGCAAAGCGCTGGGCTCCATCGGTTCAAGAGAAGGGTTGGGCGATGGCCGAGGACGGCTTCAATCTTGTTTGCCCGAATTGTTACCGCCTTCAACAAAGACCGGAAGCCGCTTCGTAGCTTAACGGCCGATATTCCCGCCCTTGTCGCCGCCGTGGGCGGGCGGTAAACTGTTGGATTCTGCTAAAACCGCTTTTATACGCCGCTCGTTCGGCGGAGTTCGATACATGAAAACCTACATGGCCAAGCCCGGTGAAGTCGAGCAGAAGTGGCACGTGATCGATGCGACCGATCAGGTCGTCGGCCGGCTCGCCAGCCGCATCGCCGTGCTGCTGATGGGCAAGCACCGGCCCACGTACACGCCCCACGTCGACACCGGCGATTTCGTCGTCGTCACGAACGTCGAAAAACTGAAGTTCACCGGCAACAAGTGGGAGCACAAGGAGTATCGCTGGTACACCGGCTACCCCGGCCAGCGGAGCGTCAACGCCGAAACACGCCGCGAGCGCAAGCCGGAGCTGATCCTCCGCGAAGCCGTGCGGCGGATGCTGCCCAAGAACAAGCTCGCCTACAAGATGATCAACAAGCTGAAGCTTTACGCCGGCCCAGACCACCCGCACCAGGCCCAGCAGCCCCAGCCGATGGAATTGGCCACGAAATAGACCCTGTCTGACCCCCGACCTCCGACCTCTGACCTCTCCCCCAATGGCTACCGCAGAAAAAGTGATCGACGCCCTGGGCACCGGCCGCCGCAAGACCTCGGTGGCCCGCGTGCGGATCCGCCCCGGCGACGGGAAGCTCGTCATCAACGAGCGGCCGCTGGAAGACTATTTCACGATCGTGCAGGACCGCAACGCGGTCGTCGCGCCGCTGGAGCACGCGGGCGTGCGCAACAGCGTCGACGTGATCATCCGCGTACACGGCGGCGGCAGCACGGGCCAGGCCGGCGCCTGCATGCAGGGCATCGCCCGCGCCCTGATGCGTTACGACAGCGATCTTTCCGACAAGCTCCGCGAGAAGCACTTCCTCACCCGCGACGCGCGGATGAAGGAACGCAAAAAGCCCGGCCTTCACGGCGCCCGCCGCGGCACGCAGTTCTCCAAGCGCTAGTCGCGTTTCCGGACGTACGGCTCGCAAATGCTTGACGAATGCGCCTGCTCGTTTATCGTTAGGGTATCGCAAGCGTTTTCATGAGTACCGTGCGGGACGCGCCCAGCCGGTTCATCGACGGATGCTGGGTCAGTTTGCCAGCCGGGGCGGAGTGTGCGATGCCCCAGAGCCCCCGCGTCTTTTGTCTCACGCGTTGGCCGTGTTGTTTAGAATGCATTATGGGGCGGATACTCAAAGTTCATGCTCTGATCTTGGTATCGCTTTCGGTAGCGCTACCGGCGACCGCTCGCGCGAATCTCCTTCTCGACCCGAGCTTTGAGAACAACAGCGGCAGTTGGTCGCTTAGCGGTCCCGCGGTGTATCAATCCGCCGAATGGGCCGCCAGCGCGGGCGATAAGGGGGTCTGGTTCCGCGGGTTCGATCCCGGCAACGTCCAGCTCACGCAAAACGTGAGCGCCCCGACCACGGGCGACTATGTGCTTCTGTTCGACTCGCGCGTCGAGGAGAACTTCAAAAACGCCGCCAGCTCGTTCGACGTATCGTTGAGCGGCCCCGGCGGAACGGTCACCAAGAATTTGTACTCGTCGGCGGGGCCGGACTTTCGTCCGTACACCGTCACGCTGCCGAACGTCTCGGCCGGGCAAACGTTGACCGTCGAGGCCACTTCGCAGCACGCCGGTGGTTCGGGGCCGCAGCGCTCCGCGTTCGTCGATAATTTCTACCTGGGCGCCGCGACCAACCTGCGCAGCACGCCGCTGTTCGACGGCGAGCGAGGAAACTTCGACAGCAGCGCGCTCATCAACAACTGGGGCGGCGGATTCAACGCCGGCAGCACCAATTCGATAACCCTGCAATCGGCCGTCAAGCATAGCGGAGACAACGCCTACCGGGTCGATCTGCCTTTGACGGCGAGCGGCCAATCCAGGTTCTTTCAGACGTTCGCCACCGAGCTCAAAAGCATCGACCGGCGAAACACCCGCGACCTGAGCTACTTCGAACAGTTTGAGACGTACGTTCGCAACGACACGGGCGCGAACCTGACGTTTACCATCGAGTTGAAAGATTACCGCGATTCGCTGGCCCACTCGGCCACTAAGGATTTCGTCGTGCCCAGCGGGTCGACTTGGACTAAGATCTCCACGCCGCTCGATTTGGGCGCGGGCTGGAACGTCAACGGTTCACCGCAGCTCGATCAGACGTATGCGATGTCGTTTGTTTTAAAGCCGAACGGCCAAAGCGCTTCGGGCTCCGTCTACCTGGATGATGCGCGTCTGATCGAGCCGGGACCCGCCATCAATCCTCTTACCGCGCCGATCCACGATATCGCGGAAGCCCTTGCAAAGCGGACGTTTCACAGCCTATGGGGGCAGCGCAGCCGGCAGTCGGGCATCGTGCCCAACACCTCGGTCGATGCCGACACCGGAGCGCTCAACACGACCTCCGGCCTGCTATGGGCGCTGCCGTCGGCGGTCCAGCGCGGTTGGGTGAGTCAAGGCGAGGCGAACGCGTATGTGTCGCAGCTCGCCGATACGCTCAACCATACGATGGACCAGACCTCGTATTTGCCGAGCCGGTTCGTCGATCTGCCGACGGGCGACGCGGGAACCGAAGAAAGTTCGATCGACGCAGCCTTCATTGCGATCGGTATGCACCTGTACAAGAACCAGCCCGGTCTCGATCCGACATTGGCCAACAAGGTGCATCAGACGGTCAATCGGTTCAACTTTGCCGCGTTCGAGGCTAGCGACGGCTGGCGGCTGGCCTACAGCGATGCCGAGGGATTCTCGCCCCACCGATACAAAGGTTTTACCTCAGAAGGCAAAACGATTTCGCTGGCCGCGGAACTTTCCGATTCGCACCATGTCGCCCTCGAGGAGCAGTGGCACTCCGATACGTTCCGCACGTTCGACCACCTGGCGGATCCGGAGCTCGAGGCCATGGTTTATGGAAATGAGGATCACCGGGCGCCGTTCTCGTTGGCGCTGATCAATTTGTTCCTGGATATGTCGGACCGCGGCGTGGATAACTACCCCGTGGCGAGCCAGCGGGTGAATCCCTGGCACAACTTCCAGAATTACGAGGCCGATAGCGCGGAGCACCTGGCGAATCTCGATCGCCCCTACTTCTTTCAGCCGGATGCCGCCCGCGGCGGGCCGCCATCCGGCTACAAAGCGTACAGCTTATACAACCTCTATCCCGCGGGCAGCGTGACCAATGAGGACCTGTTCATGCCCTGGAGCTCGACGCTCGCGCTGCTTTCCGGTTCGCCGGAAGCCGAGCTCGCGCTGCGGTTCCTGCTGCAGAACGACATGCACGGCCCGCTCGGCATGCCCGACGGCGCCCGCTGGCAGACCGGGGCCAGCGATCCGTCCCAGGTCAACGCGCTGCAGGATAACTGGAACCTGAGCTTGTCGTTGATGGCCCTGATGCGATACCTCGACGGTGTCGACGGTGGTGCCCGTTTTCTGGCCGACCTTCCCCAAGTTGCCGACGCACTCGATGCCCTGTTTTTCGCCCCGACGTCTGGGGACTACAACTTGGATGGAAGCATTGACCAGCGCGACTTCGAACGTTGGAAGCAGGCATACGGCAGCGGCGACTTATCGGCCGACGGCAACGGCGACCGGGTCGTCGATGCGGCCGACTATCTCATCTGGCGGGCCGCATTTGCCAGCCAAGGCGCTGGTCCGTCGCCGGGCCCGGTGCCTGAGCCCGGCACATTGCTTTTGGCGGGAATCGCTGTTTTAGCCTGGGCCACGCGACGACGCTCTTAAGGACTCTCGTACACTTGCGGTTTCGGACATGGCAAGGTACAACAGGCTCCGGTCCTCCCGGCCTAACTTTTGAGCGGCAGACCCAGTCCGCCAGCTCGTATTCAAAGTCCCGTGGAGGACCCTTTTTGTTTCCGCCTGGAGTTCGCCGCCATGGACCTCATCACCGCGCTCACCGTGTTCGTTTTGGCCCTGTTTGTGGGCTTTGAGATTATCACCAAGGTGCCGCCGACGCTGCACACGCCGCTGATGAGCGGCTCGAACGCCATCAGCGGCATTACGATCGTCGGCGCGATCCTGGCCGTGCGCAGCGGCAGCGGCTGGCTGGCCGGCACGCTCGGCTTCATCGCCATCATGTTCGCCATGGTCAACGTCGTGGGCGGCTTTTTGGTCACGCATCGCATGCTGGAAATGTTCCGCAAGAAAGGCTGATGGTGTCGCTCGACTGGCAGCACCTGTTGATTCTCGGGCAGGAGGGTCCGCTCTTGCTCCCGCCCGACTCTCCGGCAGCGGCGGAGGCCGTTGTTAGTGATGCACCGGAAATCGCGGATGCGTTGAACGGCGCCGCGGCCGCCGCCGCGGTCGATCCGCTCGCCAACTTCGCCTACCTCGCGGCGGCCGTCCTCTTTATTTTCGGCATCAGGGGCCTTACGCATCCGCGTACGGCGGTGCGCGGCAATTTGCTTGGTGCGCTTGGCATGCTGCTGGCCGTTGTGGTCACCATTTGGCAATTGGAGATTCTGCCGATTGGCCTGGCCGCCGTCGGCATGGCCATCGGCGCCGCGCTCGGCGCGGTGATGGCCGTCAAAGTACAGATGACGCAGATGCCGCAGTTCGTGGCGCTGTTCAACGGCTTCGGCGGCCTGGCCTCGCTGCTCGTGGCCGGCGCAGAAGTGGTCAAGGGGCCCGCGACGCAGATGGCCGACATCACCAGCCTCATCGTGCGCGGTGATCCGGAAGAAGTTGAAAACGTGCTGCGAGCAATCGCCGCCCAGGGCGATCCGCGAGTGGCCATCTTCGCCGCGGCGCTGGCCGGCTTGATCGGCGCCGTTACGTTCACCGGCTCGATGGTCGCCGCCGGTAAGCTTCAAGAGCTGCAGGTATTCAACAAGCCGTTCAGCTTTCCCGGCCAGCAGGCGGTCAGCGGGCTGCTGCTCGTTACTTGTTTCGTTCTGGCCGGCCTGATGCTCGGCGGCTACGGCTGGCCGTATTTCCTGCTCGTGCTGTTGGCCGGCGTGCTGGGCGTGCTGCTCGTCACGCCCATCGGCGGCGCCGATATGCCG
Source organism: uncultured Planctomycetaceae bacterium (assembly GCA_964532675.1). Taxonomy (GTDB): domain Bacteria; phylum Planctomycetota; class Planctomycetia; order Pirellulales; family Lacipirellulaceae; genus JABDGM01. The sequence goes on along the minus strand of CAZHIV010000329.1, from coordinate 8,461 downwards.
GTCGTCATCGCGCTATTGAATTCGTACTCCGGCCTGGCGGCGGCGGCCGCCGGATTCGTCATCAGCAACACGGTGCTCATCATTTCCGGCTCGCTCGTGGGCGCCTCGGGCATCATCCTCACGGCCATCATGTGCAAGGCGATGTACCGCTCGCTGGCCAACGTGCTGTTCGGCACCATGGCGCCTTCCGCGGCCGCCGGTCCCTCGGCCGACGCCGTGTACGAGGGCAAGATCAAGGCCACCACCCCGGATGAAGTCGCCATGCTGCTCGACGGCGTGCAGCGAGTCGTCTTCGTTCCCGGCTATGGCCTGGCCGTGGCGCAGGCGCAGCACATCGTTCGCGAGTTGGCCAACCTGCTGGAAGAGCGCGGCGTGACGGTCGAGTACGCCATTCACCCCGTCGCCGGCCGCATGCCGGGCCACATGAACGTGCTGCTGGCCGAGGCCGACGTGCCCTACGAACAGCTCAAGGAGATGGACGAGATCAATCCGACGCTGGCCCAGGCCGACGTGGCCATCGTCATCGGGGCGAACGACGTCGTGAACCCGGTCGCCAAAACCGATCCTCAAAGCCCCATCGCCGGAATGCCCATCATCAACGTCGGCGAGGCCCGCACCGTGGTGGTGATCAAGCGGAGCCTCAGCCCCGGTTTTGCCGGAATCCCCAACCCGCTGTTTGCCGCCGACAACTGCCTGATGCTCTTCGGCGATGGGAAGAAAGCTCTCGTCGACGTGGTGGCGGCGCTCAAAGAGGCGGCATAGGACTGCCGACCACCGGTGGAATCGGCTAATGGTGGCCGTCCGGGGATTACTTCTGTCGGGAACGGCCTCTGTGCCGTTCCGTCGGCGCGACGTACCAGGCGGAACGCCGCGGAGGGCGTTCCCTACAGAATGACCGCCGTTCCGCGGCGGAATCTTCAATGGCCGACGACATTTTGGCCGATTGGCTTTATGTCAATGGCGCCTGTTGAAATGAAGCCGGGGATGCTTTAGAATCACGGCAGCATTATTGAGATTTATTCTCAGTTGCAACAGTCGCATGGCCGCGCATTATCGGGGTGCTCTTTCATGATTCCCATCAACGCGCTTCGTCGGGGCGAAATCGCTGAAATCGCCCAGCTCATAGGCTCGCCCGAGCACATCCGCCGACTGGAGGAACTCGGCCTGCGCGACGGCGCCCGTTTGGAGATCGTCCGCGCGGGTTCGCCTTGTATTGTTCGCATAGCCGGTGCCACACTATGCTTCCGCGAGGATGAATTGCTCCGCGTGTTGGTGAGGCCAAGGAAAACGGCATGACCCGTTCCGCGGCCGACCTTGAAGTCGGCCAATCAGCGAATGTCGTGCGCGTCGCAGGCAGCGACGAGGTGAGCCGGCGATTGTTGGAGATGGGCGTGACGCCGGGCGTGGAAATCCGCCGCCTGGGCACCGCGCCGCTCGGCGACCCCCTCGAATTCGAGCTCCGCGGCTACCGCCTCAGCCTGCGCAAGAGCGAAGCGCAACACGTTGAAATCTGAAGGATGGAGAATGCGGGATGCAGGGGGCGGGGAAGAAAGCCCCTGCCCCCTGCTTCCCGCATCCCACTGTGAATTACTATGTCCACCATTACGCCATCAAGAACAGTCCGCGTCGCGCTGGTCGGCAATCCGAATACCGGCAAGAGCACACTGTTCACCGCCCTGGTCGGCGTGCGGCAGCGCGTGGGGAACTACCCGGGTGTGACGGTGGAAAAGAAGACGGGGCACTTGCGGCACGAAGGTCGCCCCTTCGAGCTGATCGACCTGCCCGGCACCTACAGCCTCGCGCCGCGCTCGCCGGACGAAATGGTAACGGTCGACGTGCTCTTGGGCCGTCGCGACAACGAGTCCCCGCCCGACGTGCTGCTGTCGATCGTCGACGCCAGCAACCTGGAGCGGAACCTGTTCCTCGTGAGCCAGGTGCTGTCGCTCGGCCTGCCCATGGTGGTGGCGCTCAACATGACCGACCTGGCCCGCGACCGGCGAGTGGAGATCGACGTCGAGGCGCTTGCCGACCGGCTGGGCGTGCCGGTGGTGGCCGTGCAGGCCAACCGCCGCCTGGGGATCGAGCAGTTAAAGGCGGCGCTCGTCAATGCGGCCTCCGCCGCGGCACCGGCGCACCACAGCCCGTTTCCCGAGTTGTTTCAACGCCACGCCACCGAACTGGCCGACTGGCTGAACGCCCAGTCCGCCGCGCCGTTGCCTCAGTTCCTCATCGAGCGCCTGCTGCTGGACGGCGACGGATACCTCGAACACGAGCTGTTGAACGGTACGGCGACGGACGGCGCGGCGAAGCTGCGAGCGGCGCGCGAGTCGCTGGCCGCCGCCGGATTTCCGACGCCCGCCATCGAGGCGATGGCCCGCTACGACTGGGTGCAGCGCGTGCTCGACGGCGTCGCCCGCCGGCCGCTCGGCCATCAGCCGACGACGAGCGACCGCATCGACGCGGTGCTGACGCACAAGCTGTTGGGCACGCTTATCTTCGCCGCCACGATGGCCGTGCTGTTCTCCTCGATCTTCATTCTGGCCGTGCCGGCGATGGATTTTATCGACGGCCTCGTCGGCTCGCTGGCCGGCTTCGTCGAATCAATGATGGCGGAGGGCGCCCTCCGCTCGCTGGTTGTCGACGGCGCGATCGGCGGCGTCGGCGCCGTCGTGATCTTCCTGCCGCAGATCCTCATTTTGTTTCTGTTCATCGCGGTGCTGGAAGACTGCGGCTACATGGCCCGCGCGGCCTTCTTGATGGACCGACTGATGGCCGGCGTGGGCCTTAGCGGCAAGTCGTTCATTCCGCTGCTCTCGTCGTTCGCCTGCGCGGTGCCGGGTATCATGGCCACGCGGGTGATCGAAAACCGCCGCGACCGGCTGGCCACGATCCTTATCGCTCCCTTGATGAGCTGCTCGGCCCGGCTGCCGGTGTACGTAATCCTCATCGGCGCGTTTGTGCCGGCGCAGCACTACCTGGGCGGGTTGCTCGGACTGCAGGGGCTGGTCCTGCTGGCGATGTACGCGCTGGGCATCGTGGTGGCGATCGGCGTGGCCTGGCTGTTGCGGCGCACGCTCTTGCGCGGCGAGGCGCCGCCGTTCGTGCTGGAACTGCCCAGCTACAAAATGCCGTCGATTCGCAGCGTGACCTACCGCATGGCCGAGCGCGGCTGGGCCTTCTTGGTGCGGGCGGGCACGGTGATCTTCGCCGTCACGGTGGTGATCTGGGCGCTCGCCTACTACCCGCGAAGCGAACAGCGGGTGGCCGCCGACATCGCCGCCGAGCGGGCTGCGCTGCAGGGCGATCCAGCGGCCTTGGCCGAGTTCAGCGAGCCCGAGAACCTCGACCGTCTCAGGGCCAGCCTGCATCAGCGGCACAGTTTTCTGGGCCGTGCCGGCCAGTGGATCGAACCGGTCGTCCGGCCGCTGGGGTGGGATTGGCGTATCGGATGCGCGGCGATCGCCTCGTTCCCCGCGCGGGAAGTGGTAATGGGCGTGCTGGGCGTGATCTACCATCTGGGTCCGGAGGTCGACGTTGGCTCCGAGGGCGATCAGAGCCGGCTGCAGGAGCAGCTCCGCGCCGCCCGCTGGGACGACACGGGCGAGCCGGTGTACAATTTACCTGTGGCCCTGTCGATCATGGTGTTTTTCGCCCTCTGCGCGCAATGTGCCGCCACGCTGGCGGTAATCCGCCGCGAGACGAACAGTTGGCGCTGGCCCGTTTTCGCGTTCACTTATATGACGCTGCTCGCGTACCTCGGGGCGCTCGCCACGTATCAAATCGGAATCCGCTTGATTTAACCGACGCGCCACCACATGCAAGACGTGCTTGCCATCCTGATTGCCATCGCCGCCGCCGGGTATCTCGCGCATCGGGCGTGGCAGCAACTGGCCCGGCGCCGCGCGGGCGCCTGTGGCTCCTGTTCCAATTGCGCTGCAACCAGTTCGCCGGCGGTAACGCCGCTGGTAGCGATTTCGCCAAATCTGTCTCACGCAAAGGCGCCAACGCGCGAAGATGTCCATGCCGCGAACCAGTAACCAATCTAACTGAGGCTGTCCGGGAATTAGAGAAATGTGTGAATCTGCAGGGAACGCCCTCCGCGGCGTTCCGTCGGCGCGCCGTGTAGCGCGGAACGCCGCGGAGGGCGTTCCCTACAGGAATAATTCCCGGATGGCCTGATCGAACTTTGCGCCTTGGCGTCTTTGCGTCAGAGTATTCTCGAATGTCCACGGCGACGGATCGCATCTCGACGGTTGCATGTACTAGCCGCCGTTTCTCATCCGCACACAAGCGTTCGCTCCGCCGCAGGTTGCTCACTTGGTACGCCCGGCACGCACGCGACTTGCCGTGGCGGCGCTCGCGCGACCCGTACCACGTGTGGGTCAGCGAGATCATGCTGCAGCAGACGCAGGTGGCGACGGTCCGCGATTACTTCGCCCGGTTCATTCGTGCGTTTCCCAATGTGCGGCGCCTGGCGGCGGCCGACGAGCAGCAGGTGCTCCGCCTCTGGGAAGGGTTGGGCTACTATCGCCGCGCGCGGCAACTACACGCCGCCGCCCGGCAGGTGGTGGCCGAGCACGATGGCCGCCTTCCCGACTCGGTCGACGAGCTGCGCGCTCTGCCGGGGATCGGCCGATACACGGCCGGCGCCATCGCCTCGATCGCCTTCGACCACCGCGCGCCGATCCTGGAAGCCAACACGATCCGCCTGCTGAGCCGGCTCATCGGCTACCGCGGCGACCCGCTGGCCGCCGCGGGGCAGCAAACGCTCTGGCGATTCGCCGAAGAAATCCTGCCGAGCACGAATGTCGCCGCATTTAACCAGGCCCTCATGGAGCTGGGCTCGCTGGTTTGCACGGCGAGCGAACCCAAATGCGGCCAATGCCCTCTATCCGTTTTGTGTGCGGCGCAGGCGGGCGGCTTGCAGCACGAAATCCCGCGGGCCAAACGGAGGGCGCCGTATACGGAAGTCCGCGAGGCGGCCGTGATCGTTCGCAAGAGCGGCCGCGTGCTGATGCGCCGTTGCGGCGCGCGTGAGAGGTGGGCCGGCCTGTGGGACTTCCCCCGCTTTGAAGTGCAAGCTGAAGGCCCGTTATTTGCACTCGAGGAAGTGGCGTTGAAAGTTCGCGCCCAGACGGGCGTCACGATTGCATCACCAAGGTTGCAGAAAACGATGAAACACGGCGTCACTCGCTATCGCATCACGCTCGACTGTTACCTAGCCAGGCACGTCGCCGGCCGGGCCCGTTCGCCGAACGGCGCCGTCGTCCGCTGGATCCCGCTCGCCGAACTGCCGTCCCTCCCACTCAGCACGACCGGCCGCCGCATCGCCCGGCTGGTAATCGACTCCTAGCGAGCGGCGGGGTTCATCCCCGCCGGATCCTAGCGAGCGGCGCGGTTTATCCCCGCCGGATGTAAAACACTCGTTTATCTCGCCGGGACAAGCCCGGCGGCTCGCATCCATTTACCCACCCAGCCCATGCCCACCGCCTTTCTCGATGCGCCCGGCACCTTCCGGCCCATGTTGCGGCTGACGATGCCGGTGCTAATCGAGCAGGTGTTGCACTTGTTCGTCGGTTTGGCGGACCTCTGGCTGGCCGGCAATTTTTTGCCCGGCCAGGCCTATGTCGCGGCGATGACGCTGATGATCTACGCCCTCTGGCTGGTGGGGAACGTGTTCGGTTTCGTCGCCACCGGCTCGACCGCGATGACCGCCCGATTCGTCGGGGCGCGCAACCCCGAGATGGCCAACCGCGTGATGAACCAATCGATCACGAGCGGGTTGGTTTGGGCGATGCTGCTGATGGGGATCGCGCTGCCGCTGGCCGGTTATTTTCCGCGCGTGATGGGACTGGAAGGCACGGCGGCAGAAGCGGCCCACCGCTATCTCGTTATCGAGCTCTTCGTGCTGCCGGCCGTCATGATCGAGCGCGTCGCCGTGGCCTGTCTGCGGGGCGCCGGCGACATGACGAGCGGACTGGTCGTGATGGCAATCGTCAACGCCGTCAACATGGCAACCAGCTACGCGCTGTGTGTCGGCTTCGGCCCGCTGCCCGAGCTCGGCTGGACGGGAATCGCCCTGGGCACGGCGATCGGCCATGTGTGCGGCGCGGCGATCCTCATCGGATTGCTCGTCGGCGGCCGGGCCGGCTTCCATTTGCGGCTGAGCGCGATGCAGCCCGATTTCGACCTCATTCGCCGCATCCTGCGGATCGGCGTGCCGGGCGGAATCGACGTCGTGCTCGTGAGCATCTGTCACCTGATCTATTTGCGGATCGTGCTTTCGCTGGGCGAAACCGCCACGGCCGCCCACGGCGTGGCGATCCAGGTCGAGGCACTGGGCTACATGCCGGGCGGGGCATTCCAGGTTTCGGCCGCCACGATGGCCGGCCAGTACCTGGGCGCGCGCGACCTGGTGCGTGCCCGCCACAGTGTGATGATGGCCTGTGCCGTCGCCATGGCGATCATGGTCACGGCCGGCGTGATCTTCTACCTGGCCGCGACGCCGCTGGCGTCGTTCTTCTTGGGAGGCCGCACCGACGCGGTTGTGCCATTGGCGGCCAGGCTGTTGCGGATCGTCGCCTTCGCCATGGCCCCCCTCGCCCTGTTGATGGTCCTCGTCGGCGCGCTCCGCGGGGCGGGCGACACCCGCTGGCCGCTGGCGCTCAACCTGCTCGGCGTCGTCGTCGTGCGCGTGCCGTTGGCAATGTATCTGGCCTACGACGTCGTGCGGCTGCCGCTGCTCGACTGGGAGTTCGCCGGCGCCGGCCTGGGCATTGTCGGCGCGTGGTATGCGGCGGTGGCCGACATCACGGCCCGCGCCCTGTTGCTCGTCGCACGTTTCCGCCACGACGCCTGGCAGCGCATCGAAGTCTGACGCCCCGCGGCCGGCCTTTCTCTGAGTCGCGACCAGCAAGAGGCAGCTGGGCAACAGCGCCAGGGTCAACCGCCGGAGCCGGACCAGGTCGACGAAGCGGCGGCCGAGTCGTTCCCGGCCAGTCAACTGCCTGGCACGCCGCACGCCCGCGGCCATGCTGCTCGGCACCGCCGGATTCGGCCTGATGCTCCGCGCGATGACCAACCTGGAAACCAAGCGGCTGCTGGGCATCGACGGTCGGCGGGCGCATCCCGAGTCCGGCGAAATGCCCCGCGAAGCGGCTGCGCGCCAAACTCAAGCGGTGTAACGGCGGTCCGCCCAGACGCGGAAGTTGCCGGTTCCGCGTACTTTTCACGGGCGCATCCCGTCGACAGGCCGATTGTGCGTCGGCGCCTTCCATAAATCGGGCGGCATGATTCGCGCGCGGGCGGAATGCTAGCGTTCCGGTGATGCGATTCGCGATTGACCTCAAGCGGGTGTTTTGCCAGACTTTCCGCCTCAATTTGTCCGCCGCCTTCCAATCGAACTACAGGGAAGTTACCGCGATGGATCGCATTCTTCGGGCCGCTCTGGTCAGCGCCGTTACGATGTTGGGCTTCTGCCTTGGTTCCGGCTGTAGCCGCAGCACCCCGGAGGAAGCCGTCGGCACATCGCGTGAGGTGACGGCCAATCCGCCCAGCGACGCGGTGGCCCGCGCGGCCGCCGACTTTCTCGATGCCGTGCTGAAAGGCGATACGCAGCGGGCCAGCGCCCGCCTGACGCCGCAGGCTATGCAGCGGATTATCGCCAGCGGCAAGCAGTTCGCTCCGCCCGGCCTCGAAACCGCGACGTTCCGTATCGGCCAGGTGCGGTCGCCCGCCGATGGGCAGGCGCTCGTCCAATGCGTTCTGACCGATACGTCGAGCCCCGACGGCCCGCGGAACGAAGAAATGTGTTGCCTGATGCGGCTGGTTGATAATGACTGGCGCGTATCTGGAATCGCCTACGGCACGAGCCCCGACCAGCCGTGGACGCTGTCCAATTTCGAAACTGGGCAAAACTTCTCCCTTCCGCGGCAGCCTTCCATGGAGGGTCAGGCGGGTCCGCCCACCGAAACAGCGGCTGCCCCTTCAGACCGCGCCGCTCCGCCGCGGACGGCCCAGGAACAGCCGCCGGTGGTCCGCTAGGCTCGGCCCGCTACTCATCGGACTTAGCTGCGGCGATACCCCCTGAATGGGCCGAATCGCTTAAAAAACGCGGCTATTATTAGCGCCTTCAAGCCGGACTATCGCGGGCGTCCCACGCTGTCTTCCTGTCTAAACCTCCTAGACGGTAAATTTTCTGCCGTCTATGGCTCTTGCAAGGCTTGTCTAAACAACCGCCATCGGTTCATATATCTGGGCATCCCGCCTGGCACCTCTTGATAAGGGTGCTGGTTTGGGAAGTTTGTAGTGGCAAATGGACCTGCGAGCGATGCCTTGGACATCGATGCTAGCAGAACCGGTATAGGTCACGTTTTATTCGTTAGGAGGTACTTAGATGAATCGAATTTTGTCTCGCTTGACCCTAGGTCTGGCGGCGCTGGGCGTCCACGACCTCGTCGGT